>VXNS01000061.1 GCA_009840445.1 Synechococcus sp. SB0662_bin_14 | reverse complement strand
CTCAGCGGCATGGTCGAGAAGAAGTCGAAGGGGAACCAGCGCCATGGCAGTGAAGAGGGTGTCCGGTAGTCACAGAAAGCTTACCGGATTGGAAGAAAGTCTGTTGAGGACCCTTCCGCAACGGATGGGTGGCCGTGAAAACACTGACCCGGCGACCACGGCATTCTCACCATGTCCCAGGAAAGAGCTTCACGAAGCGGTTGACCCCTGGAGAGGATCGGCGATGATGGGCGTCCCGGCAGGTCCGGCAGCTTGACGCCGGCATCGGTGAAGAAAACCGAGGCAAGCCCCATGCGAGCGATTACCCCTTTTCTCTGGTTGGACGGCTGCGCCGCGGAGGCGGTCGACTTCTATTGCTCGATCTTTCCCGATTCGGAAATCACCCGCATTATCCACAAGCCCGACGAACCCGCCGCCGGCTCGGTGCTGACCATCAAGTTCAAGCTGAAGGGAGAGGAGTTCATCGCTTTCAACGCCAGCTCGCCGTTCCGGTTTTCCGAAGCGCTTTCGATGATGATCCTCTGCGATACCCAGGAAGAGATCGACTATTACTGGGAAAAACTGGCCGAAGGCGGCACCCCGCTCGCCGCCGGCTGGCTGAAGGACCGCTACGGCCTCTCCTGGCAGGTCACCCCGGCTGAGTTCTTCCACCTGATGGACAGCGAGGACGTGGAGCACAATGCCCGCTTGATGGCCGCGATGAACACCATGGTCAAATTCGATCTCGAAACCCTGCGCGCCGCCAGCCGCGGCGAGTGGCAACCAGACGCGAACTGAAAAAGTCGGACTTGCACGCCTGGAAGCACTTCCGGGGAAAACCCATGGGTCGCCTGAGATTCGAACTCAGGACCAGCCGGTTAAAAGCCGGATGCTCTACCGCTGAGCTAGCGACCCTGGTTGGTCATTCCCATGGAGACTATCACGCAAGCACCACTTTGACCATGCTTGAACCCACCACTACGGCTCCCTGGCCCTCACCCCGCCGGGCTCCGGACAGTTGGGTGGCCGCCTCTGCCGTCGTGGTGGGGGACGTGGAGTTGGCTCCTGGCGCTTCCGTGTGGCCCACGGCGGTGCTGCGGGGGGATTTGGCCTCCATCCGCATTGGCCCCAACAGCAACGTTCAGGACGGGGCCGTCCTCCATGGAGATCCGGGCGCTCCCGTGGTCATCGCCGCCCGGGTCACCATTGGTCACCGCGCCGTGATCCACGGCGCCAGTGTGCAGGAAGGCGCCCTGGTGGGCATCGGCGCCATCGTGCTCAACGGGGTCACCGTGGGGGCTGGGGCCATGGTGGCCGCCGGGGCTGTGGTCACCAGGGACGTGCCCCCGGGGATGCTGGTGGCCGGTGTCCCCGCAAGGCCGGTGCGCTCCCTCGGCGAAGAGACCGTGGCAGAGCAGCGCCGCCACGCGGATGACTATGCCCAGTTGGCCCGCACCCACGGAATGCTGGGGGCAAAGGGCGTGTTTGGCCACGGATTGGTCACGGATTGTGGCCAGGTCGCCCACAGTCCCGCACCAGAAGGGCCACGGCTGTAATGTAGATAACAATCATTGTTGCTGAATCCGTGGATTGGCGTCTGCTCCTCGTTGCCTTCCCCGTTCTGGGCGCCCTGAGTTGGGTGGTCTTCATCATTGGCCGCGACGCCCTCAAACAGTTCCAAGGCACGATGAAGGAACTCCGCTGACCTGTTGCCGGCCATGGGGGTGACCCATTCCGCCCCGTCCTGGGACGCCATCGTCATCGGCGCCGGTATTGGCGGCTTGGTCACAGCCTCCCAGTTGGCCGCCAAGGGGGCCCGCACCCTGGTGCTGGAGCGTTATTTGATTCCTGGCGGCAGTGCCGGCAGCTTTGATCGCCCCGGCTACCGCTTTGATGTGGGCGCCTCCATGATCTTCGGCTTTGGCAAGCGGGGCACCACCAACCTGCTCACCAGGGCCTTGGCGGACGTGGGGGAAGAGTTGGACACCATCCCCGATCCCGTTCAACTCCATTACCACCTGCCGGATCACCTGGACCTGGCGGTGAGCCGGGACTACAACACCTGGATTGCCACCCTGGCGGAGCAATTTCCCGGTGAACTGCGCGGCATTCGCGCCTTTTACGACACCTGCTGGCAGGTGTTTCGCTGTCTGGACGCCATTCCCCTCAAGTCCCTTGAGGAGCCGGGCTACCTGGCCCGGGTGTTTTTCCGCAATCCCCTGGCCTGTTTGGGGCTGGCCCGCTGGCTACCCGTGAACGTGGGGGACGTGGCCCGGCGTCACATTCGTGATCCCCAGTTGCTGCGCCTCATTGACATGGAGTGCTACTGCTGGTCCGTGATGCCGGCGGACCGCACCCCCATGATCAACGGCGGCATGGTGTTTGCCGACCGCCACGCGGGGGGGGTGAACTATCCGAGGGGGGGCGTGGGGGAAATCAGCCGCCGGCTGGTGCGGGGCCTGCAACGCCATGGGGGAGAGATTCGCTACGGCGCCCGGGTGACCCGGGTGTTGTTGGAACGGGACCGGGCCGTTGGGGTGGTCCTGGCCAACGGGGAGCAACTGCGCGCCCGGCGGGTGATTTCCAATGCCACCCGTTGGGACACCTTCGGGAGCCTGGTGCCGGAGGCCCACGTCCCCCGCCGGGAGAAGGTGTGGCGACGGCGCTACAAGCCCTCCCCCTCCTTCCTCTCCCTGCACCTGGGGGTGAAAGCCCATGTCATCCCCTCCCACAGCCATTGCCACCACCTGCTGCTGGAGCGCTGGGAGCAGATGGATGCCGAGCAGGGCACCGCTTTTGTGTCCATCCCCACCCTGCTGGATCCCCATCTGGCCCCACCCGGCCGCCACATTGTCCACACCTTCACCCCCAGCGACCTTGAGCCTTGGCAAGGCTTAGGCCCATCGGCCTACCGCCGGAAAAAGCAGGCTGACGCGCAACGGCTGGTGAAGCGCCTGAGCCGCCTCTGGCCCGGTCTGGAGGACGGCATTGAGCATCAGGACGTTGGCACGCCCCGCACCCACCGCCGTTTTCTGGGCCGCAGCCGGGGCAGCTACGGTCCGGTCCCTGCCCATCGCCTGCCGGGGCTACTGCCCATGTCCTTCAACCGCACCGGCATTCCCGGTCTCTACTGCGTTGGGGACTCCTGCTTCCCGGGTCAAGGGCTCAACGCCGTGGCCTTCAGCGGATATGCCTGCTCCCACCGCGTAGCGGCTGATCTAGGCCTCACCTAGGGCTGTGGACAACTGGTTGGCTTCCTCCTGAATACACCGACCGGTGCTCACTTGGTCCGGGATATGGGAGTGCAGAGACCATGCTATCCTGACCTGAGGCAGCCTTTCATTCCTTAACATCTCAATGCAGACTCTTCTCCTTTCACTAGGCATCATATCAGGCTTCATGCTAAGGATACTACAGTATTTCTTCCTGGTGCCCATAATACTTGTCGTGGACTTCCTGCTGTGGATCTTAACGTGTGGGCGGTATAAAGGGATGCTTGAAAGGACCAGGGAAGCTGATGGACTGCGTGAGATCAAAACACTGGAAGAAGGACTCGCTAAAGCCAGGAGCCTGGAAGACGTGTTTGTCATATGCAAGCACCAGCCGCCTCCGTCCCTGCGATTCCAGAAGTCCGAGAAGGTCCTGTGGGTT
Organism: Synechococcus sp. SB0662_bin_14; assembly: GCA_009840445.1. GTDB lineage: Bacteria > Cyanobacteriota > Cyanobacteriia > PCC-6307 > Cyanobiaceae > Synechococcus_B. Next base: position 13,964 of record VXNS01000061.1, on the reverse strand, counting down.
CTTCCTGACTGTAGATACCTGAAGGTCAAAAAGCATACGACTTTTTCCGGAGGATCGCTGGAAGCATCATTTGGAGTGACAAGGAATGTTGACGTTGGAATTGGCAGACTCGGCGGAAGCCTGGACGAGGGCGAACGTCTGGAGCAGGCTGACGAGGGGACAGTTGTCTTGACCACTCAGCACATTTACTTCCACGGCCAACGCTGGGAGCGGCACTTCCCTGAACGTACGGAGCGGTTCAGGGTACGGCTTGACAAGCTGGCATCGGTCAGCGTTGCAGACAGCCATGCTGATCGACTCATGTTCCAGCGCGATGGTGAGGGATCACGACCGGAGTGTTTTGAATCCGACTCTATGGCCTGTGCTCGTACCCTCGACAAATTGCTCCTGTGGCTGAAGGAGTCGGACTTGGTCATCGCCAGCAGCGGCACTGACGTGGATGACGCCGCTGATTTTGATGATGCCGATTTTGATTGAGCGGGGGGTTGCGGCTGATCTGGGCCTTCTCACCGGTCCACGGATCCCATGATCACGTCGATGGACCCCAGGATGGCCATGATGTCCGCCACCTTCACCCCCTTGAGCAGGTGGGGAAGAATCTGCAAATTGTTGAAGTCCGGGGCGCGGATCTTCCAACGCCATGGGGTGACGTCGTTGCTGCCGATGAGAAACACCCCCAACTCCCCCTTGCCGGTCTCCACGCGAGCATAGAGTTCACCGTTGGGGACTTTGAAGGTGGGTGCCACCTTCTTGGCCAGGTACTGGTAGTCAAAGTCGTACCACTGGCTCTTGCGCCCCTCCTGCAAGCGGCGCGCTTCCAGGTTTTCCGTCGGGCCGCCGGGGATGGCGCGGCAGGCCTGGCGCAGGATTTTCAAGGACTCCCGCATCTCCTGGATCCGCACCTGATAGCGGGCAAAGCAGTCCCCCTCTTCGGCTGTGGCCACCTGCCAGTCAAAGTCGTCGTAGCACTCGTAATGGTCCACCTTGCGCAGATCCCAGCAGACGCCCGAGGCCCGCAACATGGGGCCGGAGAGGCTCCAGTTGATGGCTTCCTCCCGGCTGATGGTGCCCAGACCCGTAATGCGACGACGGAAGATGGGGTTATCGGTGATCAACCGCTCGTACTCGTCAATTTTGGGACCGAACCAGTCGCAGAAGTCGGTGCATTTCTCCAGCCAGCCATAGGGCAGATCCACCGCCACCCCGCCAATGCGGAAGTAGTTGTTGTTGATCAGCCGCTGCCCGGTGGCAGCCTCCCACAGGTCGTAGATCATCTCCCGCTCCCGGAAGATGTAGAAGAAGGGGGTTTGGGCCCCCACGTCGGCCAGGAACGGCCCCAGCCAGAGCAGGTGGTTGGCAATGCGGTTCAACTCCAGCATCAGCACCCGGATGTAGCTAGCCCGCTTGGGAACAGTGATGTCCGCCAGCCGCTCGGGGGCGTTGACGGTCACCGCCTCGTTGAACATGCCCGCCGCATAGTCCCAACGGCTCACGTAGGGGACAAACATCACGTTGGTGCGGCTCTCGGCAATTTTTTCCATGCCGCGGTGGAGGTAGCCGATGACGGGCTCGCAGTCCACCACGTCCTCCCCGTCCAGGGTGACCACCAGCCTGAGCACCCCATGCATGGAAGGATGGTGGGGACCGAAGTTCACCACCATGGGTTCCGTGTGGGTCTCCAGTTGTGTCATGGGGCGCAGGCCAGGAGTGGTGTGATCTTAGGCTTACACCTGGCCGCTCTGCCCTAGGCTGAAGGGCTAGGCCCAACGCCGGCCCGTGTAGTCCAACTGGCAGAGACAGGCGACTTAAAATCGCTCCAGTGCGGGTTCGAATCCCGCCACGGGCATGGTTCCCGCCCCATCCAGTATCTTGATCTCTGCGAGACCTCCGCTGTAGATCCATGCCCATGCCGTCCTTGGATACCCTGCTGCTTCTGGGGCTGGTTGGCGTTCTGGGGGTGACCTATCTGGTCCTGGCCCCTGGGGCCTTGATGGCCTGGCTCCACTGGCGCTGGCATGGCATGGGCAAAGTGGAGCGGCTGTTAAGCTACGGCTTGGTGTTTCTTTTGTTTCCAGGGTTGATTCTGCTGTCTCCTTTCGTGAATTTGCGTCCTGCGGGACGCCAGGGCGAGCCATGACCAAAGGGCATGTTCTCCTGGTGGGCCTGGCCTTGCTGGTGGTTGGCGGGATGCTTCCCCAGGTGTTGCAACGGGCGGGTTTTGGTGAACTCAACGCCGGGCTGGCGTCCAGCGCCCTGCTGGTACTGGTGGTGATCCTCTGGGTGGCCAGCTACGGCTGGCGTGTGGTGCGGGGCGACATGACCTTCATGCAAATGCGCAGGCACTACCGCCAGCGCTACGACCAGGCCACGGACGAGGAACTGCTGCGTCGCTTTGAGGCCCTGAGCGAAACGGAGCAGCAGGAGTTGTTGTCGTCCACCACCCCTGAGCCTGGCGCCTCGTCGGGCCAGCAGTCAGTCCGGCAAGCGTCTGAGTGAGCGATGGTTCCCAGTCCCATCGGCGCCCGCTTTGCCACCCTGGCCCAACAGAGACGTTGCGCCTTGATGCCCTTTTTGATGGCTGGGGATCCGGACCTGGACACCACGGCGGCCTGCCTGCTGGCCTTGCAGCATCAGGGGGCTGATCTGGTGGAGTTGGGCATCCCCTACAGCGATCCCCTGGCGGATGGACCGGTGATTCAGGCCGCGGCTGGACGGGCCCTGGCAGCGGGCGCCACCTGCGGGGGTGTGCTGGACATGCTGGCGAGCCTGCGGGGGCAGTTGCACATGCCCGTGGTGCTGTTTACCTATGCCAACCCCTTGCTCAACATGGGGGTGGCCACCTTCTGTGACCGTGCAGCCGCCGCGGGTGCGGCGGGGTTGGTGGTGCCGGATCTTCCCTTGGAGGAGGCCCAGCGCCTGTCCCCCACCGTGGCGGCTGCGGGGCTGGATATGGTGCTGTTGGTGGCGCCCACCACGTCCCCTCAACGCATGGCTCGGATTGCCCAGACCAGCCGCGGCTTCATCTATCTGGTGAGCGTGACAGGGGTGACAGGGACCCGTGAGCAGATGGATCAACGGGTGGCTTCCCTGATTGGCCAGCTCAAATCCCTGTCCCCACGACCCGTGGCCGTGGGCTTCGGGATTTCCACCGCCGCCCAGGCGCGGCAGGTGCGCCTCTGGGGCAGTGACGGGGCCATTGTGGGCAGCGCTTTTGTGAACCGGATTGCCGTGGCTGGTCCATCCCGTTCTCCAGCCACGGTGGCGGGGGCGTTCTGCGCCGAGTTGCGTCAGGGGCTGGATTCCGCAAGCTGAAGGGTCAGTGAACGGGAAGAATGGGAGGACCGTAATCCGTCATGGACCATGAAATTCGTGCTCTGGGGCCGCTACTGTGCAGACGCCCTCACCAAACGAGCCCCCTATCGGGAGCAACACTTGGCGGGGCTGCGGGAGCAGCACGCCAGGGGGGTGCTGCTGACCCTGGGTCCCACCGCGGGGAGCACCCATGTGTTCGGTGTCTACGAGGCCCCGTCCCGGGAGGAGGTGGAGGCCCTGGTGAAGGGGGATATCTACTGGACCCAGGGCATTTGGACCCAGGTGGACGTTTATCCCTGGACCGATGCCATCCCCTTCCCCAGCTCCTGACGGTGACTGTTCGCTCTGGTTGAATTCAGCCGGCCCCTCCGGCCATGGCCTGACCCGCAATGCCGCTCCATTGCACCGTCTTGTGTTGGTCCCGTCGCCAACTGTGGAACAGCCTTGCCTCACTGAAGGTGCAGTAGGGGCAGGTGTGAATGGCGCTGGCCGGAATGCCCGAATCCTGAAGTTGCAAGGCGGCGGCTCCGCGAATATCCAGGTGGTCCCGCAGGGGTTGGCGGCTGTGCTGGGGATCGGGCGTCACATGGCCAGCCGCCAGGAGCCGTTGCAAACCATCCCCGTGGAGTGGGGCGGCCACCTTGTTGCTCACGGAGCGCTCCACCTGATAGCAGGGGCCGGAAATGGCCGGACCCAGGGCCACCTGCAACGTGGCAGGCTCCACCCCCTGAACCATGAGCCGCTCCACAGCAGCGGACAGCACCCCGGCGGCCAGACTGCGCCAGCCCCCGTGGCAGGCCGCCACGTGCCCTGTCCCGGGATCCGCCATCAGCACCGGTGTGCAATCCGCCCCGCACACCCAGAGGCTTTCCCCCCCCGCAGTGCTGATGAGCCCATCCGCCTCCGGCCATGGTGACGCCACCGCGTCATGGGCCGTCACCACGATGCCGCCATGCACTTGGCGCAGGCGATGAACCGTGAGCCCGGGGCTCAGGTAGCCCGCCAGCTCCGCCGGGCCGCGTCCTGACCAATGGCGCGTAAAGAAGCCGTGGGCAAAGCCTTTCAGGGCATCGCATTGCAGTAGATAGCCCCCGTAGCAGCCCACCCAGGTCCAACCACTGAGGGTGTTGAAGGTGGAATCCGGCCAGTCTGCAAAGGGCGCAGAGGGGGGATCAGCCATCAGGGCAGGATCTGATCGCGGAGAAGCCAAAAGCCGGCAAAGTGCTGCGTTTGGGAGGTGTTTTGCACAGATAGAAACTGTAGGCCGGCCATGGATTCACAAGAATCCGCAAATGTGGCGGCAGCAGCTTTGGCCTCGCCGGGGTCCAGGCGGCCCAGGAGCCAGCGTTGATCCAGACCGGTCTCCAGCAGCAGGCAGTTGTCGCTGACGGTTAATTTCAGGGGCTCCAACCCCGCCACCCATCCTGCCACGGCCAGGGCCCGGTCTCCGGCGAAAAGACGCACACCGGGGATGGCGGCGCCCGGCTCCACTGGGTCGGGCAAGGGCACGAGACCCGAAAAATCCACCGGCCAGCCCCCGGCCTCCCTCAAGCTGGTCAACGGCAAGGATGCCCATTCCCAGGCGTCGCCTCTGGCGGCATCGGGCAGGGGCTTGGCGGGTGCGGGTGTTGTTGGCATGGGCGCAGCCCTTGGGCCGGCCAGATAGCCGTCCTGCCGTGGATAGACCGTGCGCTGCCGTTCCTGGAGCCAGTCAATCAAGGCGTAGCAACGGCGGCTTGGCACCACCGCCACACCAAGGGGTTCGGAGGCCCGCTGCACCATGGCCACCATGGCCTGGCGCCAACATCGCAATCGCCGTGGACGGCTGTGGCCGCCAGCTTCCGCCTCCTCCAGAGCCTGCCCCAGGGCCTCTCCCAGCCAAAGGGAGTTCACCTGGTCCGCCGGGCAGGTTTTACAGAAACGAAACCCCGTTTGGGGTGGGGTCTCCATTGCCGGTGTGTCACACACCAGCAGTTCCCAGCGCTTGCGGCCGTCCGGATCCAGCAGTGGACGGCTATAAAAATCCACCTCCCAGTCACTCATGCGCTGCTGTCGTCTCCGGATAACGGTGCTTGTTGCTCCTGCTGCTGCTCCTGAAGCAGGGCAGCCCGCGCCCGCTCGGCCCGCTGCTCCGCCTGGCCTATCACCTCGGCTTTGGCCACCAGCAGTTCGCCGGGCAGTTTTTCCAGCAGCGCCGTATTGAGGGCGATGCGACCGCGGGCAGCGTCAACGTCCGTCACCAGGGCGGAGATGGTTTCCCCCATGGTGAACACCTCCCGTAAATCGCGGATATGGCCGGCACTGATGCAGCGCTGATGCAGCAGGCCACTGATGGGTCCCAGGTCCACAAAACAGCCAAACCGCTTCAGACCACTGATTTGACCCGTCACCAAATCCCCCACGTTCAACTGGGCAAAGCGCTGGGCACGGGATGCCTGCTTCTCCGAGAGCACCAGCTTGGAGGTCTTGGGGTTCGCCTCAAGAACGATGACCCCAAGGGTTTTCCCCACCAGTGCGCTGTGGTTATCCCCGTCCACCAGTTGGGAGCGGGGAATAAACCCCCGCAGACCCTCCACGGTGCAGGTGCAGCCACCACGGTTGAAGCCGCTGATTACGGCTTGCACCACGGCAGCCTCCTGGGCGAGCCGCGTCACGGTTGTCCAACTGTCCCGCACCATGAGGGCACGACAACTGACGGTGACCATGCCTTCCGCGTTCTGCTCACCCGTCACCAGCACCTTCAGTTGCTTTCCCTGGGGGAACTGGGCCGCCATGTCGGTGACGACCCCGAACCCGAACTCCCGCTTGGGCAGCCAGCCAGGGGCCTTGCCCCCGATATCCACGTAGACACCGTCACTTTCGTGGCTGATCACCGTGCCACACACCTCCTCCCCTTTGGCGCCGCCGCTGGCGCTGCCAGCCAGGGCCGACTGGAAGGCTTCTTCATCAAAGTCAACATCATCCACGTTGCGGGGCGTGTAGGACGGCAGGCCCGCAGCGCTTTCCAACACCGGATCCGGCGGTGCATCAAGATTCACAGGCGGCGTTGGCGGCCCTTCTGTTGGTGGTGAGCCCGTTGGTGGTGAGCCGTCCTTGGCCTGCTGTCGCGCCTCGGATTTGTTGATCTTGAGGATTGAGAGACCCACGTCTCTGTCAGTGGGGCGTTTGACGTCCTTCGCCTTCATCGGAATGAATGAGATGAAATGGGTGCGCTGAGGGCATTATGGACCGATTGCCCCTGATCGTTAGTCTGCCCATGGCCCCTGAGCAGCACCGTGGTCTCCACCACCTCGGTTGGCCGGAGGCGAAGCGTGCCGCTGCCTGTGACGGCAGCACCGTCGTGGTGCCTTGGGGCAGCCTGGAGCAACACGGTCCCCACTTACCGTTGGGGACCGACGGCTTTTTTGCAGAGCGGGTGCTCCACCAAGTGCTGCAAGCTCTACCTCGCCAGTTGCCCATTTGGTCCCTGCCGCTGCAAAGTCTGGGCTTTGCGCCGGAGCACCGGAGCTTTGGAGTGAGCTTCACCCAGCCGGCAGAGGTGATGCTGGCCCAGGTGGAGGCCATTGCCGAACCGTTGGCCCGGGCAGGCTTCCAGCGACTGGTACTCTTCAACGGCCATGGGGGCCAGATCAGTCTTCTGGACGTGGCGGCGCGGCAGGTTCACGGACGTCATCCCCAACTGGGTGTCCATGCCTGGTTCCTCTGGGACGTGGAAGGGGTGATGGACCTGGTTCCGGAGCCTGAGCGCCGTGAAGATCTCCATGCCGGCCTAGCGGAAACCAGCCTGATGCTCCATATGGCGCCAGACCTGGTGAAGATTCACCAAGCCGTTTCCGAACCACCGCCCCCACCGCCGGACGGCTTATCCCTGGAGGGGCGCTGCCCTAGCGCCTGGACCACAAAAGCCCTGAGCCGTTCAGGGACAGTGGGCAGCCCCCATGGGGCTACTGCGTCCCTGGGGGCTGCCCTGAATCAAAAGCTGGTGCAGGGGTGGACCACAACATTGACGACCCTGCTGGGCAGTTCATGGCCGCCACGGGAATCAGTTGAATCTTCGGATAGAGTGTAGCCCCATCACAACTCACCACAATTCATGTCAACTCCCGCCACTGCGCCTAATCTTGACCTCTCTGCTCCGTCAACCGGCCTGGTTGCCCCCTTGCCCGACTTCACGTCGGCAGTCTACAAGGATGCCTACAGCCGCATCAACGGCATCGTGATTGAGGGGGAGCAGGAGGCCTGTGACAACTACAAGGCCATTGGCACTCTGCTGCCGGAGCATGCCGAGGAGTTGGGCCGGTTGGCCCGCATGGAACTGAAGCACATGCGCGGCTTCCAGGCCTGTGGCAAGAACTTGAAGGTGACCCCTGATATGGACTTCGCCAAGGACTTTTTTGCGCCTCTGCGGAACAACTTCCAGACCGCCCTGGCCGAAGGCAAGGTGGCCACCTGTCTGTTGATCCAGGCCATTCTGATTGAGGCCTTTTCCATTGCCGCCTATCACATCTATATCCCCGTGGCCGACCCCTTTGCCCGTCGGGTGACCGAAGGGGTGGTGAAGGATGAATATCTTCACCTCAACTACGGTCAGGAGTGGCTCAAAGCCCACTTCGACCAGGTGAAGGAGGAGCTCATGGCAGCCAATAAGGCCAACCTCCCCCTCATCAAAACCATGCTGGATGCCGTGGAGACGGATGCCGCCCAACTGCGGATGGAGAAGGAGAGCCTGATTGAAGACTTCTTGATCGGCTACCAGGAGGCTCTTGTCGACGTGGGCTTCACCACCCGGGAGATCATCAGGATGAGCGCCCAGGGCCTCGGCTGAGGCTTTAGGTTTCTCAAAGATTAAAACCGTACATGTTTGGACTGATCGGTCACTCCACCAGCTTCGCCGTGGCCAAGAAACGGGCAGAAGAACTGGGCTACATGGAGCACGCCAAGGGGGATCTGGACACTTGGTGCAGTACCCCCCCCCAGTTGCTGGAAACCTTCACCGTAACAAGCCGGACGGGTAAGGAGATCACGGGTGGCTACATCGACTCCTGCTTCTTGCCGGAGATGCTGCCGGCCCGCTTCAAAACGGCGGCCCGTAAGGTGCAGAACGCCATGGCCTATGCCCAAAAGAACGGGTTCAGCGTTACGGCCCTGGGGGGATTCACCTCCATTATTTTTGAAAACTTCGACTTGGCCCGCTTCCAGAAGGTGCGCTCCACCATGCTGGAGTGGCAACGCTTTACCACCGGCAACACCCACACCGCCTGGATCATTTGCAGACAGGTAGAGGACAATGCGCCCCGTCTGGGTATTGCTCTGCACAAGGCGGTGGTGGCCGTGGTGGGCGCCACCGGCGACATCGGCAGCGCCGTCTGCCATTGGCTCAAGCAACGCACCGGCGTAAAAGAGTTGTTGCTGGTGGCCCGTCACCAGGGACGGTTGGAGACGCTCCAGCAGGAGTTGGCTGGCGGCAACATCCTGCAACTGGAGGAAGCTCTGCCCGAGGCGGATGTGGTGGTGTGGGTGGCCAGCCTGCCCAAAAACGTGAAGGTCAATGTCAACACCCTGCGGCGTCCCTGTTTGATGGTGGACGGCGGCTACCCTAAAAACCTGGACACTCGTATCCATGCCCCCGGCCTCCACGTGCTGAAGGGAGGCATTGTGGAGTTCTGGCGCGACATTGGCTGGCGCATGATGCAGATTGCCGAAATGGAGCGACCAAATCGCCAGATGTTTGCCTGCTTTGCAGAGGCCATGCTGCTGGAGTTTGAAGGCTGGCACACCAACTTCAGTTGGGGGCGCAACAACATCAGCCTGGCGGCCATGGAGAAAATCGGTCAGGCATCCGTGCGCCATGGCTTCCGGGCCTTGGGCCTGAATGACCTGGCGGCGGCTCCCGTGCTGTCCGTCTCCTGAGTAGTGCTGCCATGGCTAAGTCAAGTCAACACATCCTGGATTTCGAGCGACCCCTGGCGGATCTGGAGGCCAAAATCCAGCAAATTCGACTCGACTCGGAAAACAGTGATCTGGACGTGAGTCAGCAGGTGGAGCAACTGGAACAACTGGTGGCCAAGCGGCGGCAAGAGATCTACGCCAACCTCACCCCGTCCCAGGTGATCCAGGTGGCTCGCCATCCCCAGCGCCCCAACACCCTCAACTACATCGAAACCCTGTGCGACACCTGGTATGAACTCCATGGAGATCGCTGTGGCAACGACGATACCGCCCTGGTGGGTGGCGTCGGCACCATCGATGGCGTCCCCCTGCTGTTGATGGGCCATCAGAAGGGGCGGGACACCAAGGAAAAAATGGCCCGCAACTTTGGCATGGCATCCCCGGGCGGCTACCGCAAGGCCCTGCGACTCATGCGCCATGGGGAACGTTTTCAGTTGCCCCTGCTCATGTTCATCGACACCTCCGGGGCCTATGCGGGCCTCAGAGCGGAAGAACAGGGACAAGGGGAGGCCATTGCCGCCAATCTGCGGGAAATGTTTGCTTTGCGGGTGCCCATCATCGGCTGTGTCATCGGTGAGGGTGGCTCGGGCGGCGCTTTGGGGATCGGCATCGTGGACCACCTGATGATGTTCGAGTACAGCATCTACACCGTGGCCAGCCCCGAGGCCTGTGCCGCCATCCTCTGGAAGGACGCAAAAAAGGCTGCCGATGCCGCCCAGGCCTTACAGATCACCGCCCGGCAATTGCAAGACTTGGACCTGGTCGATGAGGTGATCCCTGAACCGCTGGGGGGTAACCACTCGTCCCCCAAGCAAGCAGTAGCCTCCCTCAAGGGGGCGGTTCTCCGCCATCTCAAGACGTTGCAGGCCCTCGGCGGGGAAGAGTTGTTGGAGCGGCGCTATGAAAAGTTCCGCCGCATGGGCCGAGTTCTGGAGACAGGAGACGACGCCAACCCTTAAAGTCTCGTAACGATCCTGTTCGGGATCATGGTTTCCCTTGCACGTGTACCTCTGACATCACCCACCCCATCCCCATCGTCGACGCGCCGCTCTGCCCTGATCACAGGCGCCTCCCGAGGAATTGGCGCCGCCACGGCCCGCTGCTTTGCAGCCCGGAGGTGGGCATTGCAACTCCTGGCCCGTGATGATTCCGCATTGGGCGCCCTGGCCAGCGATCTGCGGAGCCAGGGCACTGTGGTTCACTGGGCCACGGTGGATTTGAGCAAGGCGGAAAGCATCCCGGCCGGCGTGGAGACACTCCTGACTGCAGGGGGGCCTCCCGGGGTGTTGATCAACAATGCCGGGGCCGGCTACACGGCTCCCCTGGCCACCATGTCCCTGCAGGACTGGCAGTGGCTGGTGCAACTCAATCTCACCAGTGTGCTGCAGGTGACCCAGGCGGTGCTACCGGGGATGCGCTCGGCGGGAGGTGGCTTGATCGTCAATATTGGCAGCCATGCTGCCGACCATGCGTTCCCGGAGTGGGGAGGGTACGGCATGACCAAGGCGGCCTTGGCCGCCTTCAGTCGCTCCCTGGCCCTGGAGGAGGCATCGCAAGGCATTCGCGTAACGACCGTCACCCTGGGTGCGGTTAATACGCCCCTGTGGGACACCCCAACCGTCCACGTTGACCTGGATCGCCGTGCCATGCTGGAACCGGAACATGTTGCTCATGCTCTTCTCCAGTTGGCGGAACAGCCCCTAAGGCAGCGCATCGAGACCCTCACTTTGCTCCCGGCCGCTGGAGCGCTTTGATCATTTTTGAATGATGACTCTTGACGATCTGAAACCTGTGCCGTCCCTGGAGGCGGATTTTGATGTGGTGTCCCATCTGCCGCTGTCTGTCACAGGCACGTCTGACGGGACGACAAGACCAGCCACCCCGTCCACCACCAGCGACCGCATCCGCCAACGCCTCCAGGCGGCGCGGGCCTCTTTCTTTGCCAACGACAATATCGCCGCCTACCTGGAAGAGGGGGAGTTGGAGACCTTACAGAAGGAGGTGGTGGAACAGGTGCGTGGCCTGCTCAAGACGTTGGTCATTGACGTGGACAACGACCACAACACTGCGGAGACTGCGGAGCGGGTGGCCAAGATGTACCTCCACGAGGTGTTCAAAGGGCGCTACCACCCACAGCCCAAGGTGGCGTCTTTCCCCAACGTGAGGGAACTGGACGAGATTTACACCGTTGGTCCCATCACGGTGCGCTCCGCCTGCTCCCACCACCTGGTCCCCATTCTGGGTCACTGCTGGATTGGCATCCAGCCCGGTGAACAGGTCATTGGCTTAAGCAAATTCAGCCGCATCGCCGATTGGGTGTTTTCCAGGCCCCACATCCAGGAGGAGGCCGTGATTATCCTGGCTGATGAAATCGAGGCCCTCTGCAAACCCCGGGGACTGGGCATTGTGCTTAAGGCTCAGCATTACTGCATGAAATGGCGGGGCGTGAAAGAACCCCAGGCCTCCATGGTGAACAGTGTGGTGCGGGGCAGCTTCCGCAGCAATGCCTCCATGAAGAAAGAATTCTTCGACCTCATTCGCCAGCAGGAGAGCCTGCTCTGAGGTTCACGCACCGGCGCCTCGCACCGCTGCCACAAAGGCGGCGCAGCGGCGCAGATCTTTCCGGCCCGGGGCGTGCTCCAGGCCGCTGGACGCATCCACGCCGTCAGGGCGCACCCCCATGGTTGCCAGTTGTTGAAGAGTGGTAGCCACGTTGTCCGGTCCCAGGCCTCCAGCCAGCCACCATGGTTCTGAAAAGCGTTGGCCACTGAACCAGGTGAGGGGAAGCTGCCGGCCTGTTCCCCCCAGTTGCCTGGGAACATGGGCGTCAAACAGTCGGGCAGTGGCCCCGTCCCGGCGCTGCTGGGTTGTGCGCAAGTCTTCGGGACTGCCAATGCGGTGGGCTTTCCAGATGGGCAATCCCCAACTTTGGCTCAACTGGCGGCAGCGTTCCGGCTCTTCCTGGCCATGGAGTTGAAGAACCGTGGGGCGTTGCCGGCTGTCCCGGGCGGTCAAATAGGCGTCAAGCTGGTTGTCGTCCCCGTCAGCAACCACCAGCACCCGCGCTACCGAGGGATTGTCCTTCTGGACAACGTTCCAAATGGCTTGACTGACCTGCGGCGGCACCCAGCGGGGGGAGCCCGCCACGGCAATCACCCCAACGGCCTGAACGCCACAGGCCACCACGGCCTGGGCTTGCCGTGGTGTGGTCAGCCCGCAAATCTTCACCTGAACCGGGACACTGCCCATGGTTGGGATCTCCCCCATTAGCAAAAGCGCTGCATGTTTGCTCCACTTTCTAGGATGATGGAAGGCCGAGGGATCCCATGGGAAAAGCCTGGACAATCGGTGCCGTTTGCGGTATTCCCCTGCGGGTTCACCCAAGCTGGCTGGTGATCGTGGGCCTGGCCACGGTGTTGTTTCAGGCGCAGTACGGCCGGTTGCTAGAGGCCCGTCAGTTGGCAGTCGCCGCACCTGGCATCTGGCTGCTGGGTTTGCTGACGGTGCTGCTGCTGTTTGGTTCCGTGCTGCTCCATGAGTTGGGCCATTCCCTGGTGGCCCGCCGCCATGGCGTCAAGGTGCGCAGCATTACTCTTTTTCTCTTTGGTGGTGTGGCCACCCTTGAAAAGGAGTGCCGCTCAGCCCTTGCGGCTCTGCAGGTGGCAGCCGCGGGGCCTGCCGTCAGCTTTGCCCTGGCCCTGAGCCTCTTCCTGCTGGCCAACCTCAGCGAGCCGACCCAGCCCATTGCGGCGCTGGTGTGCCAGCGGCTGATGATCCTCAACCTTGTTCTGGGGATCTTCAATCTGATGCCAGGTCTTCCCCTGGATGGGGGCCTGATCGTGAAGGCCCTGGTGTGGCACTTCAGCGGCAGCCGTCGCCGGGGCATTCAGGTGGCAGCCGCGACTGGCCTGGTTCTGGCCGTCATGGCCATTGCTTCCGGCCTCTGGCTTGTCCTGGTGTGGCGCACCTCGTCCGGTCTCTGGCTTGGGTTGCTGGGATGGTTTGGTCTGGAAGCCGCCAGCGCCCAGTTGCAACTGCTGCGTCTGCAGGACCAACTCCTGCAACTGCGGGTGCAACAGACGCAGGGGCGGCGCTACCGTGTTCTGGATGCCCGACTGGATCTCCGGACCGTCAGCCGCCAACTGGCCGGGGAGACAGCGGAGATGGGACCCCAAGACTGGCTCCTGGCATATGAGGACCACCGCTGGCTGGGCCGCTTCCAGCCCGAGACGCTCAAGACGTTGCCGGTGCAATGCTGGTCACGGGAAAGCGTAGGCCAACGGCTCCAGCCCAGGGAGGAGATCCCCAGCATCCGGGACAGCGCCCCCCTCTGGCAGGCAGCTCTGGCCTTGGAACATGCTCCCGAGGCGCGCTTGCTGGTGCTCAGCGGGGCGGGTCTGCCCAGTGGCACCATCGACCGGGTGGACTTGGTGAAGGCAGTCTGCAAAGGTTTGGGCATTCGCCTCTCCCAGGTTTCCCTCGCCCAGATTCAACGCCTTGGCGGCTATCCTCCAGGTCTCCAGTTGGGTCTTGTGGCCAGCACCATGGCAGACAGTGAAGACACGAACTCCTCCGTCAAGCCCTAAGGTCGCCCCCCGTCCCCCGCTGCGCTTGGGGCCGGGTTTCCAGTTGGCGTTTCTGCTGGCCATGGCCCTGCTGGTGCTTCTGCCCCTTCTCTGGCTGGTGAGCACGTCCCTGAAGGG
>VXNS01000054.1 GCA_009840445.1 Synechococcus sp. SB0662_bin_14 | reverse complement strand
CTTTCATCACACTGCTGGCGGTGGTGGTGGCGGTTTCGATCAAGGCCGTGGGCGTGCTGTTGATCAGTGCTTTTGTGGTGATCCCGGCCTGTACCGGTTGCCTGCTCAGCCGACGTTTTCCGCTCTATGTGCTGAACTCGGCCCTGCTGGGGGGAAGTTGCGCCCTGGTGGGTCTTCTGGCTTCCGGCCTCACCAACCTGCCTTCGGGTCCCTCGGTGGTGATGGTGCAGTTTCTGGGGTTTCTGGCCGCTCTGATCTGGAGTGGGCTGGGCCTCAGCCGGCCAGCAACGTCCGGGCCAGCAGCGCTCCAAACTCCTGATGCAGCCCCAGGCGACCGGGGATGAACGTCACCTGATCGGCGTCCTGCGCCAACTGCTGCATCGAGCCGCGGGAGCGGGGCGGAGCTTCAGAGGCAACCACCACGTGCAACGGGCACTGGAGCGTATGGGTCTGCCGCCGCCACCAGTGGGGATCCGTGGTGCGGTCCAGACCTCCGCTCACGAAGGCGGCACTGGCAAAGCGGGCCCGAGGGCGGCGAGCTATGCGTTGCTGCTGTTGCAGCCGCTCCGGTGTCAGCCAGGCGCTGTTCACCCATACATGGCGGCGCAGCATCAGTCGCAACACCGGCAAGCTGGTGTTGAGCCGGTAGAGCAGCGGACCGATCAACGGCAGCATCACCAGCTTGCGGAGCCAGCCGAAGCGCTGGGGTGGCCAGCCGCTCATGGTGGGCAGGGGGCCGCGCCAAGTGGGCGCCACGGCCACCAACTTCCGCCAACGGGACGACCAGGTAGCAGCTTGCCCCAGTGCAATGGGGGTGCTGTGACCGGCGGCGATCACCGTGATCCATTGGCTCCGCTCGCGGCCCAGGTGCTCCAGCACTGCGTGCAATGCCGCTTGCATCGACTCTGGAGAGTAGGAAATCGCATCACGGTCACTGTCACCAAATCCAGGCCAGTCGAAGCTCAGCACCTGGCGGCGATCCCCCACCTCCTCTGCCAGGGGCTGCCATTCGCTGCGGCTCGACACGGTGCTCAAGGCCGGCAGCAACAGCCACAACGGTGCCGTCCGCGGGCCACGGCGTTCGAGCGTGATCCGGCGGCGGCGCCCGTTCAACTCCACCATGAGCATTTCCAGCTCACCCCCGAACGCTGGAGTCATGGGCATCCCCGGGCTGTGGGCCGGATGGACTGATGTTCCCTGTTGAAGCTGTTGGATGGCGCTGGTGGTGTCCATGGATCCGACCCTAATGAACACGCCGCAGCAGCCAGAGGCCAATGATCAGCCCCACCAGATGGGCCGTCAACACCTGGGTGTTGCTCAGGACGGAGAGCATCTCGATGGAGGTGATGGGGTAATTCACCAATCCACCTCGACCTACCCCCACTCCCACCGGCCCCCCGAAGAACCCTGGCGCCTGGAGCGATGCCTGCACGAACAGACTGCCGGCCAAGGCCTGATAGCCCACACTGGCCAGCACCAACCCCAGCAGGGACGCCAGAATCCCGCGGCGCAGGAGGCGTGAGGTTTCGCCCCGGGAGGGGCGGGCGCCGGCAGAGTCCAGGGCGCGGCCACAGCGCACCACGGACCAGCATTGCCAAAGGCTGAAGAGCAGCACCAGAAACGCCAGGGTGGTGAGCGCCAATCCCGGTCCCAGGGACCGCTCCGCCGCTGCCGCCAGGCCGCCGTTGGAGGTGAGCAGCAACACCACGAACGCCACCACCGCCAGGGACAGTTGAATCCAGAATTGCCCCCAGCTCAGACGGCGCAAGGCCAGGGAAATGCGCTGCAAATCAAGGCGATCAACCATGGCACGGCAAGCTCAACAGGCCCGAAGGATGTAATAGAGAGGCTAAAAGGGAATCTCTTCAGCGATGGTCCCGGCTCCTGTGCCCATGATTCCTCTGCGCTCCCCGGATACCATCCAGACGCCCACCGCGTTGGCCCTGGGCAGTTTCGACGGACTCCATGCCGGCCACCGACGGGTGATTGCCCAGGCCACGGAAGACGTGGGTGACGCGGTTCCCACCGTGGCCAGCTTCTGGCCCCACCCCCGGGAGGTGTTGTTCGGCGAGGTGCGCCTGCGCCTGCACCTGCCCCGGGAAAAGCTGCACCTGCTGGCGCCACTGGGTATTCAGCAGTTGGTGTTGCTCCCCTTTGACCGCCGCTTTGCCCGCCTGAGCCCGGAGGCGTTCGTGGATCAGGTGCTGGTGCAGCAGTTGCGGGCCGCCGTGGTGGCGGTGGGGGAAAACTTCCGCTTTGGCGCTGGTCGCCGTGGTGACGTGGCTCTGCTGCGGAAGCTGGGCCATGGTCATGGGGTGCAGGTGCGGGTGGCGCCCCTGCTGGGGGACGATCACCAGCGCATCAGCAGCAGCCGCATCCGCTCCGCACTGGAGCAGGGCCGTTTGGAGGAAGCCAGCCGATTGATGCCCCACCCCTACCGGCTGCAGGGGCGGGTGGTGGCGGGTCGGGGGCTGGGGCGGGAGCTGGGCTGGCCCACGGCAAACCTCCAGGTGAACGGACGTAAATTCCTGCCCCGGGAAGGGGTCTATGCCTGTTGGGTGCGGGTGGCGGGGGACGGCCCGTTCTCCGCCGTGATGAACCTGGGTCCCCAGCCCACCGTGGATCCTGCCGCGCCATCCGCGGTGGAGGTGCATCTGCTGGATCGCACCATGACCCTCAACGGGCTGGAACTGGAGGTGGAACCGGTGTGTTTTCTCCGCAGCCAGCAAACCTTCCAGGATCTGGACCACCTCAGCGCCCAGATTGGCAAGGATGCCCAGCAGGCCCGCCAAGTGCTGCTCTCTCAGGTGGTGGGGTAGGCGTTGGTCAACCCCCAAATCACCAATGCACAGATCCCGCCCAGAATCAAGGCGCCGGAGAGAATCACCAGGATGGGATGGTCTGCCCCGTCAAAGCGCATGATTCCACGGTTAAAGTCGTTGTCGGGCACAGGTGGCACACAGGGCCGTCACAGCCTAGGAACTGCGAACGGGACCGTCCATGGCTGATGCAGCAGCTCGTGTCGTGATTTCCCCACCAGGAGGGGCACATCACGGCGTTGCCCGCCTCCTGGACGCCAACTTGAACCGGGCCCGGGAGGGGCTGCGGGTGGTGGAGGATTGGTGCCGCCTGGGCTTGCAGCGGCCGGAACTGGTGGCCCGGCTCAAGGACTACCGCCAGCGCCTGGGCCAACATCACTCCTCGTCCTGGAAACAAGCCCGACATGCGGCCTCCGATCCCGCCACGGGGCTGGCCCACCAGGCCCAGCAGGAACGCTCCACACCCCGGCAGGTGGTGGCCGCCAACTGTGCCAGGGTGCAGGAAGCGTTGCGGGTGTTGGAGGAGTTCGGTCGCCATGGGGCAGCGGAGTTGGCCGCCACCGCCGCCACCATCCGCTACGGCCTCTACGACCTGGAGACCGCACTCCTGGCCAACCAGGAGCGCCACCAGACACTTCGCCAGGCCCGCCTCTACCTCGTGACCCAGCCGGCGCCGGAGCTGTTGGCGGTGGTGAAGGCCTGTCTGGAGGCGGGCCTGCGGCTGGTGCAATACCGGGAGAAGGCTCCCCGGCCCGGGGAAAGCAGGGTGACCGATTGCCAACGCTTCCGCACGGCCACGGCGCTACGGCAACTCTGCTGGGACCATGGCGCCCTGTTCATCGTGAACGACCGGGTGGACCTGGCCCTGGCGGTGGAGGCCGACGGGGTCCACTTGGGGCAGGACGATCTCCCGCCCCTGGCGGCCCGTCGACTGCTGGGTCCCGAGCGGCTCGTTGGCCGCAGCACCCACTGCCCGGAGCACCTGTGCCAGGCCGTTGCCGACGGCTGCGACTACGTGGGTGTGGGTCCCGTACACGCCACCCCCACCAAACCCGGACGGCCGCCGGTGGGCCTGGATTACGTGCGTCAGGCAACAGCCTGTAGCCCTGTTCCCTGCTTTGCCATCGGCGGGGTGAACCTGGAGAATGCCCACCAGGCCATAGGGAGCGGCGCCCACGGCATTGCGGTGGTGCGGGCCCTGATGAGCGCCTCGGATCCCGGTGCGGTCACCCGCCAATTGCTGCAGGTGATTGACACCTCTGCCTTGCCTCGCCCATGAGCACCCTGATCACCATTCAGGTCAACGGCCAGGCCGTGGCGGTTCCCCCAGGCCAGGGGTTAACCACCTGCCTGGAGCGCCTGGGCTACGACCTGCGCCTGGTGGCCCTGGAGTTCAACGGCGAGATCCTCCATCGGCAGCACTGGCTCCGCACCAGCCTTGGGGAGGGGGACGTGCTGGAGGTGGTCACCATCGTGGGTGGCGGCCTTCTCCCTTCACCTCCCTTGCAGCCTGCACCCGGCTACAGTTGAAGACTATTTCTCGGCAACGGATGGAGATGAAAAAGCTACCCAGAATCTGGCAACGTCGCCTCGCCGCTGTGCTCCTTCCCGTGTTGGTGGTGGGCCTGACGGCGTTTTCCCTGCCCCAACCCGCCGATGCCGCCCGGGGCGGCCGGTTGGGTGGCGGCAGCTTTGCGCCCCGGGCCCTCCCCAGGAGTGGGGGCAGCAGTTTCGGGGGGAGTTCCGTCCGTGGCGGCGGCTTTGGCGGCGGTGGTTTCGGCTTCCCCTTCATCATTCCCTTCTTCGGTTTTGGCGGTGGTGGTCTGTTGGGGATGCTCATGCTGTTTGCCGTGGTGGGCTTGCTGCTCAACGGCTTCCGCAGCGCCATGGGCGGCGCCGGAACCATGGGCTCCGCCAACGACGCCATGGCCGAGCGGGACGGCCCCGTCACCATCGCCCAGGTGCAGATCGGCCTCCTGGCCAGTGCCCGACGCCTGCAGCAGGACTTGCGCCAACTGGCGGCCACCGCAGACACCGCCACCCCCACCGGTCTCCAGCGCCTGCTGCAGGACGTCACCCTGGCCCTGCTGCGCAATCCCGAATACTGGGTGTACGGCAACGGGGAGGTGGGCCAGGTGGGCTTCCCCGTGGCGGAGGCCACCTTCAATCGCCTCTCCATGACGGAGCGCAGCAAGCTGGACGCCGAGACCACCATCAACGTGGCGGGCCAGCGCAGCCGTGGGGAGGCTGGCCAGCACGCCGCCACCAGTGAATACATTGCCGTCACGCTGCTTGTGGCCAGCCGCAGGTCTATTCGACTTCCCAAGCTCACCACTGCCGATGACCTGCGCACAGCCCTGCGCCTGTTGGGCTCCATTCCGTCTGGAGATTTACTCAGCCTGGAGGTGATCTGGCAACCGGACGGCAACGAAGACGTGCTCACCTCCACCGACCTGGTGACCCTCTATCCGGAGTTGCAGGCTCTTTAGAAAGAAAGTTAGAAAGACTCTCCCTACTACTCCTTCTCCGGTGTATTCTGTGATGTGCTGCTGCGTAGGCGGGCCTTTAGCTCCTGGAAGCGACCTTCCAGATCTACACTTTCCCAGTCCCCTGAGAGAGTAGACAACGAATGAGACGCTGTGCCGGTTCCTGCCTCCATAACCTCCACTTTTTCTTCCATGCGCTCAAAGGCATCCAGGGTTGAGTCGGTGTTCATTCCGCTGATGTCATCCCACCCCACATTCTTCCGAGCCCGAACTGACTGGATACGCGCCTTGAGGATTCCCCTCTTGGCCTTGGCCTGGGCAACCCTGCCTTCTAGTATCAGCAAGTTACACTTGAGTTCTTCTACTTGAAGTGCTTGAGATTCAAGCTGACGCCTAATATCCTGGGCGGACTCTTCGTAGGGCTTGCATCGTGCCAGGGCTTCGCGAGCCAATCCCTCATTTCCCTGCTGTAAGACCGCGTAAGCACGATCATACCAATGGGTTGCCTGGTCGCGAGCTTGCTGCAACTCTGTCTCAATCTTTTTCTGGTTGGCCACTGCCACAACTACAGCCTGACGGAGGCTCACCAGTTCACTCTGCATGTCCACCAGTGCCTGGTCGAGCATCTTGGCGGGATCCTCAGTGCTGCTCACCAGGGCGTTGGCATTGGCACGGAACACCCGGGAAAGCCTTGAGATGAATGGCATGGATACCACAAGCAGCAATATCAAGTTTAGCACATCAGAGTTCGTCATGCTGGAATCGCCGGCATGGTTTTGGCAGAAGGGAGGGCCATGGGTTTTCTGTCTTGCCTTCAAGGCCGCTGCCCTGCCGGTGCGCCGCGCTGGGGCCAGGTGGCAGTGGAATCAGGACTTTTCCGCCTGGCCACTGCCCGGTGCCTGCAGCAACAAGGTGTCCCCTGGCCCTTCAGCTAACAAGGTCCATGTGCTATGTGACCGGCAAGGGTGTCTGTGCAGCTTTGGCCCGAGTGAGGTGAAGTGCAAGCGACTTGAGGGCACCACGAAAAATCGAGCAAGGCCTTCCAGTGGGCTGCCGTCTCACCGTGAGAAAGTCAGTTGTGGAGGGATTTCTCGTAGCCTGGCAGGGTCCTCCCATGCGGGGAAACGGCAATTTTTCGTGGTGCCCTTGACAAGAATAGGGGTAGGAGTGTACCATCTCAAAAGTACCTCCTCTGAGAGCCTAATGCTACCCCTGGACAGTTTAATTTTTCGTGGTGCCCAAAAGCATTCGAAGCAAAGTCTCTACCAAAAATTTTCAAACTACTTGAAAAAAATAATCAAACCCTACATAAAATCTTGCTTAAGAAAATCTTGCTTAAGAAAACTCATACAATTAAATTTTAGACAATATCTTGGTAATGATCAGATTCTAATTCGAACTGAACTTGGATTTCCTTTAATTATTTTAGGAAGTGATGTATCTCTCAGTACTGCTCTTCTTATTGATAATATATGGGAACCTCATCTAACATCTCTTTTCAATAAGAAAGTCAAATCTAATATGACTATAATAGATGTAGGAGCTAACATAGGTTATTTTTCTGCACTATTTGCTTCGAAAGGAGCTTGTGTTCATGCATTTGAACCTAATCCTCTACTTCAAGAGATACTAAGAAAGAATATTCATATAAATAGCAGATCATTAACATCAAAAGATGTTTTTGTAAATCAATGTGCAATTGGCTCTTCGGAAGAAGTTATCTCCATGAAATTCCCTCGGTTTATTACTGCCAGCAGTTCATTATTATTAAAGGGTGGAACCCCTTGGGGTGATCTTGATCCGGGTCAAAATCATCAAGTTGACGTTAATATAATTACGTTAGATCAGTATTCAAAATTAAATAATTTGGAGAAGGTTGATATTATTAAAATAGATGTTGAATCTTATGAAGAGGAAGTCTTGAAAGGTGCTAGAAGTCTAATTACAAGACAGCAAAATCTTATGTTATGTATGGAATATACGAAAGGAGCTTACTCGAATGACTTTTTAGTACAACTCTTCAATGCTTTTTCTAAAGCTTATCTGCCCGAATTTAATAATCAGGAAATTGGAATTCAATTTCTCAAAGCATATGAGCGAGAAGAAATTTTACCGGACAGAAATTCTCTTGATATCATGTTTTTAAAGGGTGATCACTTCACTTAAGTAATGAGACAGAACTTTCAGACTCTATACACCATCAGCACTGTTTCATGAATAGCATTTATCTTCACCGCGCTCATGTGATGTAGTGTGGAAAACTTAGCCGTAGTGGTTTCTAAAATCAATGGCAGTCAGCAGCTACTAATGCAGCCATCACCTCTCTGGCAAAGCGAGTTGGGGACGCGAGTGGGGCTAGAAAATGAGAGTCATGGGCGGGGGTGACCTTGCCATTCTTGAGATCTGTGCAGAGCTTTTGTAATGCTGCGCCGATTGAAGCTGGTTGATTAGGATCTGCAAAGTAAGCATTCTCAGCATGAATAAACTCTCGAAATACAGGAAGATCGCTGATGAGCGTTGGGCAGCCAAGTAATTGGGCCTCAATGATTGGGAGGGCAGCTCCTTCCATAAAAGGCACATAGACAAATGCGGCGGACTGTTGCAGGTACTTGCATTTCTCCTCTGCACTTACACGACCTGCAAATATGACTGAGTGAGGAGAGTCTTCGTGTAGTTTACAGGTTAAATCCCTCAGTCTCCTATGAAAGCCTGGATCACATGATGGCTCTCCACCAATAAAAGTAAATTGAATAGGCGGGAGTTTGACGGTGTACAGTAACGCCTGAAGAATTCCTGGCCAGTTTTTTCTTGGTTCGACTGAGTCTATTGAACAGAGAGATATTGGTAAGGTGTATCTTGATTGTGATTCTCTTGAGTTATGGGTTGATATCTCACTGATGCTAGGATAAATTACACGTACTTTTCTTTTCACAGATGGATTATGCAAGATTAGACGCTTTGCTGTTGTATGGCTAACGCAGATAATGATATCGCTATTTTGACAGCAACAATTGAGTCTTGACAGCCAAGCTGACCGGGATTCCCCATGGGTGAAAAAATCTAAGGCAATAAGATCATGCACAAATGTCGCAAGTCGGCAATTGCGTTGCCGAGGTGCCATCGTTGGAGCTAAGCAAATCAACCAAGACTTTTCTTGGATATGTACAGGTAAGCCCAGCTCGACTATTATAGAGCTAGCAATTCGACTGTGACCCAAAGCCCTGTGACAAAAATGGATTTTTTGTTGCAAAATTTTCCTGATTTGACCAGACCAAGGGCTTTTAACAGTTAACCATATGATTGGTAAGTGAAGAGATGATGAAAAGGTAATATCAAGAAATTTTGCAAAATTTCTTGATATAATTACTATTGCTTTTCTCAAAATGGATTTCCTGTATTTTGAATGGTTGCTGATATGGTTTGGACTTTGACATGGAGTATCATTTTCTTCAAAGATAGAATCGGATTTTACAAAAACAAGTTGAACGTGTCTATGATCGATCTCTTTCATTCCCTTATAGAGAGATTTAAAGACTTGATAGATGCCGCGTCGGGAGCCATTGGCAGCTTCAAATCCAAAGAGAAAATAATTCACTGCGTAAGTTGCAAGGTGAGAGTTGAGCCTGAGGTCTGGTGTGGCCAAGCTACTCTATCATACTGAAGAGGTGGCCCATTCGCCAGCCCATATCGAGGATCCATGGACTAGGTCATGCTACTCAGCTAGGCTAACCAGCATCAAGCCACAACGCCCCATTGCCACCCTCTCCGCCTCTAGCCCTTGCTCAACGGCAAAAGCCCCCTTGGGCAACGGCCCACGGGGATTGGCGTGGTCACGCTGGCCCTGGCCAAGGCCCTGCGCCCTGATCGGGTGATGTTTCTGGATTCTGTGGCCACAGGTCACCCCAACAGCCTGGCCGTTCCCAATGCCCTGTCCCCGTGGCCTACGTGCCTTTCGTGCTTCATCAAGCCGACCGGGTGCTCTGCAATGCGGCGGCCGCGGCCCGAGGGATCCACCATCGGCTGCAGGTTGTTCCGCGCCGCAAGTTGATTGTGATTCGCCTTGGCTTTGATCTGGGCCAACTGCGTATTGGGAGCTTTTGGGCAATGCTGAAGCGTGGCGATCAAGGCAGCTTCCCTATGATGCCCAGGATGGCGGCTGGGCACCGGGTAAGAAGCTGTCAGGCATAGGGTTGACAGGTCGGCAATGGGTTAGCGATGAGGGAATATGACAATTTGATTAGTGGCACAAATAGATTTGACAAAAGCTAAAAGTGTGATTAAGTAAATACGAGATTTTTAAAGTGCTGTCATGACTTCAGCAGCTTTGTTCAATGTGTGGAAGAGTTGTGGCTTTAAGTCATCTCCTTATTTTCAAGATGTTCTTCAGGAAAGTTCAGATACTAAGTCCTTAAGACTATTTGTCGGGAGAGAAGAAGAGCAACGGCAACTCCTGACCACCATTGGCAGTAGTGACAGCTCCAGACAAGCTGTTGCTGGTTTTCCTGGTGTCGGTAAAACTACTTTGGTTCAATATATTAAAGCTGAAGCCAAGAAAGCGAATTATTGTGTATCTGACGAGTTTATCTCCATCACTCCAGAACATAGTAGTGATGCTTTATTGGGACAACTGATTGCTGGCATTTATGATTCCATATGCGCTTGTGAACCTGAGCTAAAAGATAGAGAAGAGATGAAGAATGCTTGTCATTTTGTAGAGTTTACTAGACAAAGAAACATCAGTGGTGGCATGCAGATTATGGGAATTGGAGGAGAAATTAGTGTGTCAACAGAAATTCATGACCCCATAGTTGGGTTAACTTTACCTGCACGTCATATCATTAAAAATTTACTTAAATGTGTTTTAGATGAAAATAAATTTGAAGGTGTGATATTGCATCTAAATAACATTGAAAACTTGAGTGAATCAGATACACTAAAAGCGGCGGATCTTTTACGAAGCGTCAGAGATACTGGTTTGATGGTAGATGGACTCCATCTAATTGTAGTAGGTCCTACTTCTGCAGTCCAAGATGTAATAAATCGACATCGCCAAATTGAAAGTGTATTTACACCTATTATGATCCTAGAGCAATTAACATTATCAGATGTACATAAACTATTAGAAAATCGCTATGAAGCACTTAAAATTGATTCAGGGCAGCCATTTCATAGACTTATTAAAAATTCTATTGTGGAAGAATTGTATACAATTTTTTGTGGCGATTTACGAGGAATTTTGAAAAGTTTAGATCATGGCATAAAAACTTTATTATTAAGGAATAGAAATGATACTATTTCTTTACCATTTACCTTAGCTGATTTTCGTCCAATAATAAGAGAGTTGAGTCAACAAGAATCTGAAAAATTAGAAAGAAATCTTGGTGATCTAAATTGGGAACGCATTGTAAATTGGGCTGATAAAGATCTAGATTCAACACAAACCCAAGAATCTTTATCAAGAATATGGGCAATTTCAGTGGGAAATGTTTCAATAAAGATAAGAGAATTGATCACTGCGGGTGCTGTAGAAGCTTTGCCAAAACGTGTAGAACGTAAAATCCAATACTTACTCACAGGTAGTGCAAGATTAGCAACGTACAAAAAGTAATCGTTATTCTTTTCAGAACAGGCTCTTGGCTAAGATCTTAACAACTAAAGATAACTAAGAAACGGTCACGCTAATGAATCTGAAAGTCTATTTTTTAGGTCTTATTGGAAATCCTTAAAATTCCAATGGTAGTGCTGACGAAGCTGCACTAACGACACAGCGCTCGCCGTTGTGACCTCTGCTGAGAAGGTGCTGGCAGCAGACAAGGTAGGGTTGACAAAACCACGGCTGCCCGCCATTGCCACCCTCTCCGCCTCTAGCTCTGCTCAACGGCAGTCCCCTTGGGCAACGGCCCACAGGAATCGGCGTGGTCACGCAGGGCCTGGCCAAGGCCCTACATCCTGACCGGGTGATGTTTCTGGATCCTGTGACGACAGGTCATCCCAACAGCCTGGCCATTCCCAACACCCTGTCCCCCGATTCCGGGCGGCAGGGCCACCTGCGCAGACTGCTGTGGACGCAACATCAACTGCCTGGTCTTCTCAAGCAAACTGGCGCCTCCTTCCTCCTCTCGCCCTTACCAGAAGCCCCTCTTCTGCGGGGAGGAGGGGTGCGCTCCATCGTGCTGGCCCACGACCTGATTCCCCTGCGCTTCCCTAGACTGGGATCTCTTTTAGCCTACCATCTGGCCTATGTTCCTTTCGTGCTTCATTCAGCCGAGCGGGTGCTCTGCAACTCGGAGGCCACGGCTCGAGAGATCCACCATTGGCTGCGGGTTCCCCGCCGCAAGTTGGTTGTGATTCGCCTGGGCTTTAATCAAGACCAACTCCGTCCTCTCGATCTACCGCGTCAGCCCTTTTTTCTCGTGTTGGGACGGCATGACCACCACAAAAACTTGCCGCGGGTCCTCCAAGCTTTTGCTCGCCTTGGCTCTCCAGAGCTGCGCTTGAAATTGGTTGGTCCTCCAAATCCCCGTCGCACACCGAAGCTGAAGCAATTGGCCGTTGAACTGGGTATTGCCCACCAGTGTGAGTGGATCTCCTGGGTCACTGATGAAGAGCGACTCACCTTGCTCAACACGACACAAGCATTGGTGATACCCAGCCTCTGGGAGGGCTTTGGCCTGCCTGCCCTTGAGGCCATGGCGTGTGGCACAGCGGTTGTTGCAGGCGAGGCTGGCGCTTTGCCCGAAGTTGTGGGCTCGGCTGGGTTGTTGGTGGATCCCACCAGCCCGGTTTCCATTGCCGGGGCGATGGCTTGCGTCTTGTCGGATCGTGGCGTTCAGCGCCAGGCCCGCCAGGCTGGCCCAGGCAGGGCTGCCCAATTCCGCTGGGAGACCACAGCGCGGCAGGTGGAAGCCTTGTTGGAAGAGCTTGCCTGAAGGGCCTGGTTGCGCCTTAGTCCTGTACCGGGATCACGATTTCCGTGCGCCACTCTGCCGGGTCTTTGACTTCACCGGGATCGGTCCAGTAGATCTCCCAGGGGGGATCTCCCGGCGCCTTGCCGTTGTCGTTGATCCAACGCTGGAGTGCGGCCCAGGATTCACCCAGGGTTTCATACCGTCCCCGATGCATTGTCGTGACTGCGGCGCCACCGGGCAATTCGCTGGCCTCCACCTGCCCGGCCCCCGTCAAGGGCCGGGACACTGGTATTCCGCAGGCAATGTCCCATTCTTTGTCGTTGCCGTTGATGCACAGATAGCGGGAAAACGGCGGTCCAGCAGGTTCTGCTGTGCTGTTCTGCACAAACGCCATCACCACGGGAAACAGCTTGCCCATCACCGGTCCCAGTTGGTCCGGGTGCACCTTGGCCCGGATGAAAACGATGGGCTGGGCCACAAGGCGGGTCTCCTTCACGTCCAGCATTCAGCACCTCCTCTGATTCGGTCCAAACAACTCTATTACCATAGCTCCAACGTCCATCACTACTGTTTCTTAGCGCCAAATGCTCCAACAATGTTGGACTGTTCGAAGGTTCCTGCCGCCTCGGCGTGGCCAGGACCATAGAAACCACCCTGTATCCGGTTGCCAGCCAGCCCTGCTTCAAACTCGCCCCGCCCATTGACTGGAACATTCAAGAAAGTTACAGTGGATTGGGAATGTGCCGCAAGGCGGTCAATGTCCTGGATGTTCGTGAACACGGCATCCAGATTTTGGCTGTTGAGATGGTATGTCAGAGTGGCGTCACCCTGAAGCCTGTTGCCACGGGCCACTCCAGTGGCTGGTGTGCCAACCATCAACCCCTGCCATGTTGCGTTCCCGATAGGTCGTGAGTGGGTCAGGTCACCACCGGTAATACCGTACAAAGCATCCACGCGCACGCCTCGGATTGTCATCCTCTTTTTTTCCTGCACGCCGAAAGCACTATGTTCAATCCAGGCTCCAAACGCGCTAATCTCTGTTCCAGTTGATCCGATGAGGGTGATGTCGTACTTGGTACCAAGTGGCTTGTTTTCCGGGACAAACTCATGATCGGAAAGACGGACAGTAGAAAACAATCCAGTTTCCCTCTCAGTGATAACGCAAGTTGTGCTCGAGCATGAGGCTTGAGCAGTGAAAGTAGCCTGATCTGGCGTATACAAGTTTTTTTCTGGCAGGCCTTTTGCTGCTTGTGCAAGAGTTGGTCAGGCCTGAATCATCTTCAGGGCGATTCTGCCGCTGGCGACTCTATTGTGCGGGCGTTTTGTTTGCGTTGACCGTCTTCCTGCGCAGCGCCCTGGCCGTTTTGCCGCTGGTGGGAATCATGCCCTGGCTCCTGAAGCAGGCCCGTGGGCGGAAGATCCTGAAGACTCCATGGCTCTGGCTTGGCCTGGCATGTGGTGCGCTGCCCACCTTCGTCTGGGTGGGCAAGAGTATTGCTTCCTACGGGGTCACAGGATTTATGGAACCACTGAGGTTTCCCTTGAGAAAGGCAACGGAGACGGGCTTTCCACTCAGTGGGTTTCCCTTCTATTCTGCCTCTGTCTTCTTGAATTTTATCCCTTGGTCCCCCCTGCTCCCCTTTGCCGTCACCAGCCCCAGCCTGTGGGGGGGGCAGGACAACAACTGTCGTCAGCCCATTCAGGTTCACCGGTTCATTCATCGGCGCTGGCTTCTCTTGGCAGCACCCGCAACCATGCTGTTACTGCTTGCCTTCACATCCTCTGACCAAAATAATTATGCACTACCGATCTACCCATTTGCGGCCCTGCTGGTTGCCGCAGATTTGGAGCATCGTTTAACGGGAATCCATAGCGCTAAAAGTTCTCGTGAGCGAAGCGATGGTATGGTATGGCGGTCTTTGCAATCCATTGCCGCAGTCTACTGTTGCTTGGCCAGCATTGTCCTGATCTTCTGTTTTGGCGGTGGCCTGCTAAGAATCTCTGGACAGTCTGACACCACACTTGACGTGGAAAAATTAGGCTTACTCCTGGTCCTGGTCAGCACTGCATGGCTTTTGGGAGGCTTGATGGTCTATTGGCCCCACAGAAGTCTCCAGCAAAGCTTAAAATTATGGCTAACCTTACATCTCCTTGGTTCTTGGCTGGCGATTTTTGGAATCGTCCACCTGGGTTTTGTGGGCAACTATTCCCCTGAAGTGAAGGCATTGATCAAGCAACCTCACCTCCAGGAGGCCCTGTCCACCGCTCCCGCAGATCTGGTGAAGGTGGACGGTAAAATTGCAACTCTTCTTAGGGCATATAGCCCAATCATGGGCCAGTCCTGGGCATCGTTTGACGACTTCAAAGCTCAGGGAAGCGGGCTGGCCTGGATTCGTGAGTCTGACGTGGCGGAGCTGGATTTTCCCCATGGCGTTCTTGCCCGAGGCCGTGGAGTCCTGCTCATCCGGAGGGACCCAACTCCAGCTCCAACTCCATGGTGACGTGGCCTTGGGGCGACGCCGTGAGGTTCAGAATGTTGTCCTCCCCCAACCGGCCTTGCAGTTGGTCCGCCCGGGTGACCTGCTGGTATTGCTCCCGTTGCACCACCACCCCGCCCCGGGCCAGAATTGTCCGGTCTTGCCAGTTCCAGCGGCATTGCTGTGCGGTCAAGGTTTCACCCGGCTGGTGGAATCGGCAAGCCTCGCCAATGGTGAGCACGTCCTGCTTGAGGTCCAGCACGGCGGAGCGGCCGGAGGCTTGCAGGTCTCCCGCCCGAGCTTCCAGGAGGCCCGGGCTTTCCAGTTGTTGCCGGTCCAACCACCAGAGCACGGAATCCCGGGCCCGCCATTGCCCCGCTTGCCGGGTCTGCAACTGGACAGGGGCCTGCATCTCCAGCCACCGGTCCTGGCTGTTGCCCGTCAGGTTGAAGCCTTGCACGGACTGCACCGCCCCACCTGGAGCAGTCTGCCCCGCCTTCACCTGGCCAGGCGCCGCCATGTCGCCACTGCTCAAGTTCCAGCGGAGCGTTGTGGCCTCAAGGCGCAGGTGGTCGGCCTGGGGTGATTGGTCCAGCACAACCACCTGGTCGTGAAAGGTGAGGTCCCTGCTGGCAAAGTCCAGTTCGGCCCGTCCAGCACTCACTTGCACGTGCTCACGGTTCACCGTCAGGTTGACGGTCATGGTCATGCGGCCTTGGTGTGTATCCCAGCGCAACCGTTCACCCGTGACCACCGTGGGCGGTTCCTGCAGATGCACCATCTCCACCAGGCCATCCAGTTGCACCAGGCGGTTATTGCCCAGCAGTAGACCGCGCTGGGCCCGGATCTTGTAGACGGGTACCCCGTCCCGGTGGACGAGGGCTTCCGGTGTGGTCACCACGGAGGTTTTGCGGATCCAGTCGTGACGCGCTTTGGGACTACTGAGGGACAAGCTCAGCGGCGTTTCGGAAGAGTGGTGTTGCAGGCTGAAGGACTGCAACTCGTGAGGCGCTTGATCCTGCAACGCCGTCTCCAGGGTGGTGGTGGGTGCGCAGCCCACCACAAGGGGCCAGGCCGCCACAGACAGCAGCCCCGTAACCGGGGAAATCCTGGAGATCCAGCCTTCAGAGATCACCGTCCAACTCCAGCCGGGCCATCAGCGGCGAGGCCTCGGGGAGGGTTTGGCCATGGGGAAGACCACCCCAGCGCACCAACTGCTCCCATGCCCCCGGGGGCAAGCCGTCATGGCGGCTATCCAGGGGATCGCAGCCCAGTTGCACCAGCAGACGGTTGGAGAACTCCGGAACCAGGGGCTGAAGACAGAGCCCCACCAGACGGGTGGCCTCCAGCACCCCATAGAGCACAGCCGCCACCGCGTCTCTGCGGCTGGCATCCTTGATGGCGCTCCATGGAGCCTGCTCACTCAAATGGCCGTTGGTGGCCTCCGCCAGGGCCAGGGTTGCCATGGCGGCGCCCTGCAGGTCCTGTTGGGCAAAGCACCGGCTCACCCGCTCCGTGGTGGCCCCAGCCACGGCGGCGAGGGGATGGGGGGGGGCATCATCCTGTTGCTTCTCCTCCGGTGGAACACAGCCCCCAAACCAGCGGCGGGACATGGAGACGGTGCGGTTCACCAGATTGCCGATGGTGTTGGCCAGGTCGTTGTTCACCAGATCCAGAAAACGCTTCTGCTGGATGTCTCCATCGTCCCCGAATTGGATATCCCGCAGCAGATACCAGCGCACCGGCTCCACCCCCACCTTGGCAAACAACGCCTCGGGATCCAGGGTGTTCCCCATGGTCTTGCCCATCTTGCGGCCCTCCCGGGTGAGGAAGCCATGGCCGAACACCCGCTCCGGCAAAGGCAGGTCCGCCGCCAGCAGCATGGCTGGCCAGTAGACCGCATGGAACCGCAGGATGTCCTTGCCAATCAAGTGAAGCTGGGCCGGCCAGCCGCTGCCCAGGGCTGTGGCCAGATCCTGGGGACCGTCGGGATCGCACAGGGCGGTGACGTAGCCCAGCAGCGCGTCAAACCACACGTAAAAGGTGTGCCCCGGCTGGTGGGGCACGGGAATGCCCCAGGGCAGATTCACCCTGGAAATGGAGAAATCCCGCAGACCCGCCTCCACAAACCGCTGCACCTCCCGCCGTCGGCTGGCGGGACCAATGAAGTCTTCCTGCTCCACAAGTTGGGCGATGGGCTCCTGAAAATGGGAGAGGCAGAAAAACAGGTTCTCCTCATCGCGCCACTCCAGAGGGCGATCATGGATCTCACAGCGGGGTGGTGTGCCGTCCTCCCCACTGTCCACGTCCTTGAACTCTTCACAGGCGACGCAATACCAGCCCTGTTGCTGCCCCAGGCGAATGTGTCCGTTGCTGCGCACCCGTTCGTAAAACTCGTGAACTAGGCGGTGATGCCGGGGGGCGCTGGTGCGCACAAAGCGGTCGTGGCTGATGCCGATGCGTTGCCAGAGCGCTGCAAAGTGGCCCGCCATGCGATCCACGTAGTCCCTGGTGGGGACACCGGCGGCGGCGGCGCTGCGCTGGATCTTGAGGCCGTGCTCGTCGCAACCGGTGATCAGACACACCCAATCCCCCTGGAGCCGGCGCCAACGGGCCATGGCGTCTGCCGCCAAGGTGGTGTAGACACTACCGATGTGGGGCTTGTCGTTGACGTAGTAAAGCGGTGTTGTGAGAGTGAAACGATGAACCACGCGACCCAACGCGCCCCGGAGGCGTCTGTGCAGTTCTCGATTTTAGCCTCTTAGCCAGTACGTGGTTCGACAGGCGCCGGGACCCCATGGAGCAATGCCGCAGTGACGTGGTGGTCTGGGGGGGTGGTCTGGGGGGGACCTGTGCCGCCCTTCAGGCGGCCCGATCCGGCGCCCGCACCATCCTCCTGCTGCCTGGTCCATGGTGTGGCGGCATGGTCAGCGCCGCCGGGGTGAGCGCCGGGGACGGCCATGAACTCAGTGCCTGGCAGACGGGTCTTTGGGGAGCGTTTCTGCGGGGGATGACCGCGGCGGAGCCCACCGGCCTGGATCATGGCTGGGTGAGTTGTTTCTGTTGGCGGCCGGACCGGGCCGAGGCGCTGCTGCAGGGCTGG
>VXNS01000084.1 GCA_009840445.1 Synechococcus sp. SB0662_bin_14 | reverse complement strand
CCTTGTTGCTGCTGGCCTTGCTGCTGCCCTTGTTGGTTGCGGCGGCGGTTCTGACGATGTCACCATGACTGGACCAACTCCAGCACAACAAGTTCAGACTGCTATTCGTACCATCAACAACGCTGCTAACAAGGCTGCTGCACAAGCTGCCTATGATAGTGCCACTGGCCCAAACAGCAATCTGTCTGATCAACAGAAGCAAGACCTGATGAGGGCATTGGATGCCAAGAAGGTAAGTATTGATAGGGATGCAGTTGATAATGAATATAATGCTGCTAAAGATAAGGTCGATGCCATCACTGTCAATTCCAGTGATAAAGATGTGATGGATGCCCAAAAGTATCTAGATGCATTTTACGAAGCCATTAATGATGCAGAAGACCTGCCATCTAACGAAAGAAAAATTTACAAAGATCGCCATGATGAACTAACTAAAGACCTTGAAGATGATAAGAAAGACATAGAAGCGGCAGAAACTGAAGGAAAGAATCAGGCACGCTTGGATAATAACGAACTATCTGATGCTTGGGCAGATGCAGTTACTAAATACAAACCACCTGCTGCCGCAAGTGCTGCCGGTAACCTCAAAGGACTTGACTCAGGAACGCCAGTACAGGCCAAGGTTGATAAACCAACTTCCACAACCGGCGTCACCAGTATTATGGTGAGAGATTCAAACGGGCTTGCGTTAACTGCCACTTCGGGGAATATACCAACCCATCCAACCGGAGACTTTACATGGACAAAGGCAAGCAGGTTTGAGCATGAACCAAACCCAAGGACTACCCACAAGGGACAGTTCTTCACTAACCTTGGTCCAGCAGTTAGACAGTCAACAAGGAGAGCCTACGATCAGTATTTTGACCTAGCTGGCGGTTCGCAACCACTGGACAACATAAGCACATCCACTGCTGCCACCACTGGCGCACTGGAATTTTCTACAACTGCCATCAGTAATGGTAATCCTCTCACTAACTTACTTTTCACTGGACCTGTTCTGCCAAATGCTCCATCAACAGGACAGACATTTAGAGATGTCGTAATAAACAATGGGAATGATGTAGATGGCACTTTTCTAGGAGTGTCTGGAAACTTTGAGTGTGGTGGTTCTGGTAATTGCAGTATCAGGAGAGATCAAAATGGAGTAATCACTTTTGTTGGTGGTGATCTTACGTTCACTCCAAAAATACCATCTGGTCAAACCATTTCTAACATAGCAATTACGTTTGAAACAATTATCCCAGATAATGATTATCTCTTGTTTGGCTACTGGGCAACTTCTGTTGTAGGCAGAAACGGTGTCGCAACACATAGCATTGAAACCTATAGCGAAGCCAATGGATACGGGGCGGCTCTTCCTAACACCGGCCAAACAGACGCGCTGAGAGGATCTGCTATCTATGATGGCAACGCAGCAGGCATTTATGTTCTCAAAACTGGCACTCCTAACACTAGCTCTTACGTAGTCTCTAATGGTGAGTTCCTTGCAGATGTAGAGTTGAAGGCACAGTTTGGAAACGATGATGGAACTGTTTCTTCTGCTGACCAGTATCGAGTATCTGGAACGATTGACGACTTTGAGTCCACCACGATGCCAAATGACGATCTTAGCAACTGGAGCCTGGCACTCACAGCAGACATCGGAAGTGGTAGAGTTGCTGGAACCAATTCCCTCTCTCCTTCCGACTTCAGTGTTGTAGGCGGTGAGATTGGTAGTGGCCAAAAAACCACAAATGCTTTCTCTGGCACATGGACCGGAAACTTCGCAGGATCTCATACCGATCATGCAACAGGATCTCTTGATGACCGTCCAGAAGCTATTGTTGGCCAATTCGTAGCCGATTCCGTTAATGGCCATGTTGCTGGTGCGTTTGGTGCAGAACTTGATGAAAGCACTATTGAAGTAAAATAATTACTCTTACAAGGCCTTGATGATAAAAATATCAAGGCCTTACTTCTTTTCCACTACGGAGGTCTATGGCAAAAAAACCAGGTTAGCTACAGCGCCAAGGGACTCGCCATCCCAGGGAAAGATATGAGGTTGAAGGTAAAGGATTCACTCCACATCTGCTCTGTCCCTATGTAGCCGCTGCTCTCAAAAATTGGTTCAATGAGGTTGAGCCAAAGGATTCACAACGCCAGGGATGCCGATTTTGGTTATCCCTGGCTTTCTAATTGAAGTGGCGTTCAGCAGGCCACCACAAGCCCACCACAGCCCCACACAACCAAACCCCATGGGACACACAAACCCACCATCCTCCCTGCCTTCCCTCAAGCTGATGGAAGCCGCCAACAGGCTCCTTTCAAAAGGCCAAAGCATGGACAACGCCCAGATTGCCAAGTTGATGGATTCCTTCCCCAAGGCTGATCCTGACCAACAATGGGAAATTATAGGCGTCATGTTTCTTCGGGTGATCTTTGATCCCAAAATAGAAGCACAAGTTGTTTATGAACAACTCAAACAACTGTTGAGAAACCCCTGAATCGGCCTGCAGAACCGGGCTATACAGGACTTTGCATGGCGATGGGCAGGCTACGCCAGTCAAAACCGGTCCAATCCGGCCAAAAACGGTCGGGAAACAGGCTCAACCCTTGCTCAATTGCGATTGTCGCCAAGCTATGGCCCAGACCTGTTTGATCATCCACTCCACTATGCAGCTTCATGCCGAAGCGCCACCGGTTTCCCTTCTTTGTCTGCTTCATTTCGGGATCAGGTTCTCTTTTCCGGTTCTTCCTCGGTTAAGCACGGTGTGCGTCCTTCCCGCTCCACGGTATTCCAGCCCCACGATGGCGGTAAAGGGAAAGATTGGGTCGCCGGGTGTCGCTCACGGGCCTGTGATGCTGGATTCTTTCACAGGACCGCCTCCCGTTACCTATGGCGCCTATGCCCATGGGATGTTAGGGTTGGGCTGCTTCCAGGTGGATCACCACAGCCGGTCCGGCCATGCTTCATCGTCTGCACCTGAAGAATGCAGGCCCAGCGCCGGAGTTGGCCATGGCGTTGCCGCGGGATCGCAAGCAGGAGGGTGAGATCAGCTTCTCCGTTGACGGGGAGCATTCCGAGAAGTAGCAGTACAAATGTTGCTATAAGGCAGGGGACGAGACCTGGGTGGGGCCGCGAGGTCGGCCAGTGAATCCGGGGCTGGTGCTCTATGCCATGGCCGATGGAGGATTTGCAGTGTGGGATTCGGCCCGCAATGCCTGGAAGCAGAGAGGCGGTACTGATGAACAAGACAAAATCAAGGCCTACGTATTCAGCGGGCAGGAAGTTTGGCAAGGACTACCCAATTCCGATCCCCGTATGGGATGGCTCCGCAACGGCTTGGTGCGGGACTGGGCCAACTGGCAGCGGGAAGATAGTGAACCGTTCCAACAACTCAAGAACGTGCTCCGTACTCTGTCTCCCAACCCGAGGCAGCCTCTGGAACCCGGTAAACGGTGCGGTTGCGGGTAGTGACACTACGGATTATCCCACCATTATCGGCCCATGGGACTCGTCACCAGTACCGGTGGTGCATGGGGCTCCTCAGGGTTGCGGCGCATCTTGGCCCTGTCCTATCTGTTGGTGTGGGCTTGGCAAGAACACCAGTTGGCCAGCGCGTTACTGGGCAAGGATCCAGCCCGCCAAGTCGTCTTTCTGATCGACGAGGTGGAGGTCCATCTCCATCCCTCCTGGCAACGCCGCATCGTGCGGTCGTTGTTGAAGGTGTTGTCAGAGCTCAACCGGTCGACAAGTGTATAGATGTTCCTGGTGACCCATTCCCCCCTGGTGATGGCATCGGCGGAACCGAATTTTGACCCAAACAAGGATTGCTGGTGGGACCTGGATCTGAACCCGGAAACCAGGCGGGTGGAGCTAATTCCGCAACACTTTACGCGGCTGGGTGACGCCAACAGTTGGCTGCGGAAGCACTCCTGACGGCCAAGCCATTTTAAGGCCGGAGCGCCAGCGGCTGATCCTCCTGCACCAGGGACGGGGTCACCAGGATGATGAGTTCCGTCTTTTCACGGGTCTGGCTGGACCCACGGAACAGCCTCCCCAGCAGGGGCAGATCCCCCAACAGGGGCAACTTGGTCACCTGCTCCCGGTCCGAGTCCTGAATTACGCCGCTGAGAACCAGCGTTTGCCCGTCCCTCAGGCGCACGCTGCCGGAGGACAAAGCCCGCTCGGTGATATTGAAAATGGGCACGCCGTTCTGGATGCCGGCGGGTGCGGGGACCGACACCTTGGGACGCACCTTGAGGGAGATAAAACCGTTGTCGTCAATTTTGCTCACGTCAACCGTCAGACTCAACCCTGCCTGCTCCCGCTCCTGGCTGGTTTGGGTGATCCCCGAAGGGCTGGTGGTGGTGGTGTTCCCGGTGATCACGCTGGTGGTGGTATTAATGCTGGCGGATTCCCCTTCCTGAACCAACAGTGTGGGTTCGGCCAAAAGATTCACTTCAGAGGAGATAATCGCAGCTTCAAGTTGGGAATAGAAGGAATAATTCGGATCGGCAAGTCCTGACGGGCTGGAGCCGCCACTTGTCTTGTTGTCGGACGATCCCGTCCCCAGCAGTTCTGCGGACTTGGCAACAGCAAAATTGAACAGGGACTCCCCTGGTTGACTAAGAATGAAGATATCACCAATCCGTGTGGAGAAACTGTGATCCAAAACCTCGTTGCGATTCAGATCCACGTTCATGATGCGCACCTTCACGGCAACCTGACGTTTGCGCCGGTCCATCTGCCGTAGATAAGTCTGGGCAACGTCCACCAGGTCGGACGGTCCCACAACGGTGACGGTGTTGAGCCGTTCATCGGTGGTTCCCCGCAGCCCCCGCAGCGGCCCCTGCCTCCCTCCAAACTCGGACACCGCCGCGGTGACCGTGGTGCTGGCCACCTGGCTCCCCTGGCCGGCATCAGCAACCGTGGCGCCGCCGTCCCCTGGGGGGAGGGTTTCCGTGGCGGTGGTGGTCACCGAGTGGGTCACGCTCATGGTGGCGCCCAGGTTGGCCAAGAATCCCGCTGCTCCCGCGGCATCCACCTGGTTGAGGCGGATCACCCTGGACACCTTGGATCTGACGTTGCGGCCCAGCAGGTCGGGGCCGACCATCAAGGTGCGACCCTCCAGATAGCCTTCCAGGCCAGCGCTCAACAACACGAAATGAACCGCCCTCTCCAGGGATTCGTCCCGGAAGTCCACGGTGACCCGTGGTTCCATGGCGGACTCCTGGTGGTGCTCCAGGAAGACGAAGTGATAGCCGGTGCCCTGCAGAAGACCCATGAACACGTCCTGGACCCGGGCCTCCCTGGCGGTCATGGTGACGGGTCGGGTGCTCCGTAGGGGGATGAACGTCGGGCCGGGCAAGGGGACCGCATCCACGGCCATGGCCCCCACAGGTGGGGGGGACGCTTCACCACCGGCGTTTGCCTCCTCAACGGTGGCGACGGCAACGGTCCACGCCATGGCCACGGCCCAGAGGGACCGCACACCCATGGGGATGATCGCCGGAATGCTCACGGGACATCGTCGTCTCAACCAAAGCTATGGCCGGGAATTGGCGATGCCGGCGTTGTGGTGGTCAACTTCCTGTTCTGACCGTGAACCCTGCTGCAAAAGCAAAAACCGGGGAAGACTCACCCCTGCCCAGGGACTTCACCACAGAAGCAGGTGGGTGGTCCGGTGTGGGCTGGCGTTCAAAATACCAGGAACTGGGGCGCACTTGATACGCCAAGGCAAAGGTGAAGATCAAACACAAGCCAAGGGCAAGGAGCACCAGGTGATCAGGGAGCGGCTCGGGGGCGCCGGTCATGGAATCAAGGTCATGGAATTAAATTCTCCACAGTCGTTTGCACTGAAGTGTTGACCAGCCGTAATCAAGTTTCAGCTTGTCGTCGCGCAGCTCCAGGGTGACCCGGGTCCCCGCGTACCGTTCCGCAGCAGTCACCGAGCGATCCCGAAACAACGTATTGTCCGGCTCGGAAAAGTTCTCGATTGAGGCTTGATTCTCGTTGCGGCGCAGTTGCAACACCACTTGATTGCTACAAAGATAATTCTCCTTCTCTCCATAGTTTTCCCACCAGGGCGCAGCGCGCAGGGGCTGCCAGGACGACCCGGCGAGAAGTGCAACCAGGGCAAGCTGCAGAGACTTGGGCATCAGGGATGGGGTGCCTTGGGGTTCAGCCTACCGTGAAACCTCTCTCCCTAAAAGGGACAACTCCATGGTGACTCTGTTGGACACGGTGAAGGCAGTGCCGGTGTGGCTTGCCCCCACCGCCGCCAACCGCTAGACCTGGCCCACACACGGCACACGGCAATCGCCATGGAAGATGCTGAACCCTTGGTCTCCCAGGCGGAGTTGGCGCGGCATTGGGGTGTGACCCCCAGGACCGTGAGCCGCCGCCTGGCGTTCCTGGGGATTACGCCGCTGCGACGGGGGCGGTGTCGGTGTCTGACCCCGGAGCAGGCCGCTCTGGCGGAGCGCTTCCATCGACACCTGAACCAGGGTAAGGACAGCAGCAGCTTCAACCTGGGGAGCCACGACGCGCTGGATGCACAGGTTGTTCCGGCACGGCAGCCCACGCCGCCGATTTCCGGCCACGACCTTGAACTTGCCCCCCAGCAGTTGGCCACCATGGCCACCGCCTTCCTGGCCCGGTTGACCACCTTGCCACAAGTGGATCCACTGCAGCGGGCCCGTGGGCTGGCGGAGGCTGCGGATGCCCGCCTGGTGCTCACCACCAAAGAGTTGACCGCAGTGCTGGGCCATGGCATCACCGGTTGGCGGGACAGCAGGGACGACTATGGATTCCACTTCACAAGACACAAGCAGCAGGGCAAGGTGTTGTGGACCGTGGAGCGTGCCCCCTGGGCCCAATCCCCCCGAGACCGAACCCCTGACAACGACGACCCGGTCCCGGCTTCGGGACCGTTCCTGGGACGAATGGGACGCTACTAATCCATAGGATGGGGATTCAGGTGGACAACTGATGAGCCTTGGCGTCGGACTTCTTGGACTCGGAACCGTGGGAACAGGGGTGGCCGAGATCCTGCTGAACCCGGAGGGACGCCAACCCCTCGTGAGACAGCTCCGGTTGCGGAAAATTGGCGTGCGCGACCTGAACAAGCCCCGCTCCGTTTCCCTCCCGCCAGACTGCCTCACCGATCAACTGGAGGCGGTGGTGGTGGATCCCGCCGTTGACGTGGTGGTGGAGATGCTGGGGGGGCTGGAGCCGGCCCGCCGCCTCATCCTGCAGGCCATCGGCATGGGCAAGCCGGTGGTCACCGCCAACAAGGCGGTCATCGCCCACCATGGGGTGGAGATCAACGCGGCGGCGGCCCAGGCTGGCGTCTACGTCCTGATGGAGGCCGCTGTGGGGGGTGGCATTCCCATCGTAGAGCCCCTCAAGCAATCCCTGGGGGCCAATCGGATTCAGCGGATCATCGGCATTATCAACGGCACCACCAACTACATCCTCACCCGCATGGCCAGCGAGGGCGCCGCCTTTGCCGATGTCCTGGCGGACGCCCAGGCCCTGGGCTATGCGGAGGCGGACCCCACGGCAGACGTGGACGGTCATGACGCTGCGGACAAGATCACCATCATGGCAGGGCTGGCCTATGGGGGGTTGGTGCAGCGGCGGCAGGTGCCCACGGAAGGCATTCGCCACCTGCAGGCCACGGACCTGGCCTATGCCGACCAACTGGGCTACACCCTCAAGCTGCTGGCCACCGCAGCCCGCCTTGAGCAGGCCACGGACGGCACCCAACTGCTGGACGTCCACGTTCATCCCACGTTGGTGCCCAAGGATCACCCCATTGCGGGGGTCAAGGGTGTGAACAATGCCGTACTGGTGGAAGGGGAACCGGTGGGACAGGTGATGTTCTACGGGCCGGGGGCCGGGGCCGGGCCCACCGCCAGCGCCGTGGTGGCGGACATGCTCAACATCGCCGCCATCCGGGAGGTGGCCCATGGCAGTCATGCCGGACTTGACCCGCTTCTGGCGGCCGTAGGCTGGCGCCAGTGCCGCCTCGCGGACGCCCGGTTCACCAGCCACAGCAACTACGTGCGCCTCAAGGTGCAGGACCATCCGGGCGTCATTGGTCAGATCGGCGCTTGTTTCGGGGTGGAGGGGGTGAGCATCCGCAGCGTCATTCAAGTCCACAGCAGCCCGGAGGGAGCCGAGGTGGTGGTGGTGACCCAGGGGGTGCAGGAGGCCCGTTTCCGTCGCTCCCTGGCGGCCCTGGACCAACTCGACAGCGTCATCTCCATTGCCTGTTGCCTGCGCACCCTCTAAGCTGAACGTAGCCATCACACTGTTCCTGCAAGTCATGGTCATCAACCAGGGCGACTGTGTGCGACTGCGACTTGACGAGCAGACCTATCAAGTCATCGCCATTGACAACCTGCACAACCGCTGCTGGCTGCGGCCATGGCCCCTGCAAGAAAAAACCACGCCCGTCTTCGAGGAGGATCTGGGCAACGTGATGGTGGGCCTCACCTGCCCAATTCCCGAGCGGAATCAACACCAGACAAGAATCGTGGATGCCCATGGCTAAGCACGGACGGAGTTGGCTGCCTCTTCTGGTGGGCCTTCTGGGGGTGACCACGGCTGCCTGTGCCCCGTCCCGCTCCCCGGACCACCTGGTGGTGGGCACCAAGGGCGCCATCAGTTCCCTGGATCCCGCCAAGGCCTACCAGACCCGCGCCTTGCAACTGATTCGGGCGCTGGGGGATCCCCTCTATGCACTGAGCGATACAGGGGAGTTGGTGCCCCGCCTTGCTGCCGCACCACCCCAGGTGAGTGATGACGGTCTGCGGGTGACCGTCACCCTGCGGGACGGGGTGCGCTTCCATGACGGGAGCCCCCTGGATGCGGAGGCCATGGCCTTCAGCCTGCAACGGTTCCGGGATGGGGGCGGCTCCCTCAGTTACCTGCTGGACGACGTGGCGTCCATCACCGTTGTGGGTCCCCTGGAGTTGGAGCTGGAGTTGAAGGAGCCCTATGCCCCCTTCCGCAACCTGCTCGGCTTTGCCGGTCTCACCCCGGTTCCCGCCAGCGCCTATGTGCCATGTCCCGACGGCGCCGCCGAGAACGAAGCCACGGACGGGCTCTGCTTGCCGGCGGACGGTTTTGTGGGCACGGGACCCTACCGTCTGGTGTCCCGCCGCGCCGACGGCACCCAGCACCGTCTGGAGCGTTTTGACAACTACTGGGATGATCCGGCCCGCAGTGCCCGCATCGACCTGGTGAGCCTGGAGAACTCCACCGCCCTTTTCGGGGCGCTGAAGACGGGCGAGGTGGACGTGCTGCTCTCCTCCAGCCTGGAGGCGGAGCACCAGTTGGAGCTGGAAAAGGAGGCCGCAGCGGGTCGTCTTGCCACCGCCTCCAGCCCACCGCAAACCATTGAGGTGCTGGCCCTGGCCACGGACCGCCCCCCTCTGGAACAGGTGGCGGTGCGCCAAGCGTTGGCCCGTGCCCTGCCCCGGTCCCTGCTGAGCGAGCGGGCCAGCCAGGGGTTGAACACGCCCCTGCGCAGCTTGATCCCGGATCTCTTTGCCGCAGCGGAGCCCACATGGCCGGAATTGGACCTTGACGAGGCCCGACACCTGCTCACCACGGCCGGCTACTGCCAGGGCAACCCCCTGGAGGTGGACTTCACCTACCGCTCCAACGTGCCCACCGACGGGCTTCTGGCCCTCACATGGCAGGAGTTTCTGGCGGAGCACTTGGGGGATTGCCTCACCCTGCAGGTGGACGGCCTGGAGTCCACCACCGTCTATGACCAGTTGGCCACAGGGGCCTTCGCCATGGTGATGTACGACTGGGCCCCCGATTTTCTGGACCCGGAGAACTACCTGCGGCCCATGATTGGCTGTGACGTGCATGAGGATAACGTCTGCAAGGAAGGGGACGCGGTCTACGGGGGGGTGTTCTGGTTTGACGAGGCGGCGGCCCAGCTTCTGGAGGACCAGCAGAACCAGCCGCCGAACCAGCGCCAGGCCACCCTGGTGGCCCTGCAGGAGCGCATCGCCGCGGGTGTGCCCTACATTCCCGTCTGGCAAGGCCGCAACCGGGCCTGGTCCCAATCCTCCGTGACGGGCCTGGGCTATGACGGCTCCGGCTGGCTGCGCCTGGACGCTCTGGGCCGCTAAGTACGTCCATCAACACAGTCATGGCGCTGCGCCGGGATCTTCTCCGCTACGTGGCCGTGCGGCTGGCCCTGGCGCCCGTCATGCTCTGGATCATTGCCAGCCTGGTGTTTCTGCTGCTGCGGGTGGCCCCCGGGGATCCCGTCGATGCCCTGCTAGGTCTCCGCGCCACCCCCGCCGCCCGGGAAGCCCTGCGGGTGCAACTGGGCTTGAACCAACCGTTGGCGGTCCAGTACTTCACCTATCTGCAAGACCTGGTCCATGGCCACCTGGGCACTTCCCTGGCCAGCCAGGAGGCGGTGGGCCGGATCATCAGAGCCAGTCTGCCCGCCACCATCGAGCTCGGATGCACGGGGTTGCTGCTGGGGGCTGTGCTGGGGCTGGCGGTGGGCTTCAGCGGCGCCGCCAGACCGGAAGGATCCGTTGATCTGGCGGGGCGCGTCTTCGGCATTGGCACCTATGCCCTGCCCCCCTTCTGGGCCGCCATGGTCTTGCAGTTGTGTTTTGCGGTGTGGCTCCACTGGCTGCCGGTGGGGGGGCGCTTCCCCGCCACCCTGTCCCCACCGGAGCAGCCCACCGGCTTCTACCTGATCAACGCCCTGCTGGTGGGCGACGGCACAGCCCTGCTGGCCAGTCTGCGGCACCTGGCCTTGCCCGCCTTCACCCTGGGTCTGCTGCTGAGCGGGATTTTCGAGAAGGTGCTGCGGCTGAACCTGCGCCGCGCCCTGCGCTCGGACTACGTGGAAGCCGCCCGCAGCCGTGGACTCGGGGAGTGGCGCATCATCAGCCGCCATGCCCTCCCCAACGCCCTGCTGCCCGTCTTGACCCTCGGGGGCATCACCGTGGCCTCCCTCATTGGCGGCGCCCTGCTCATCGAGGTGACCTTTTCCTGGCCAGGGGTGGCCCTGCGGCTCCAACAGGCCATCAGCCAGCGGGACTACCCCGTTGTTCAGGGGGTGGTGGTGGTGGTGGCGGCGCTGGTGGTGGCCGTCACCGTGGCAGTGGACGTGCTGGTGGCCTGGATCGATCCCCGGGTGCGGTTCTGAGCCCCAGAATGGGAGACCCCCGGGCGTAGCCATGGTTTCTCCCATCGAGCACTTCGTGACCCGTTCACTGGGCACCTGGACGGCCCAGCGCAGTGGCCACAACCTGGCCTTCCGCCACGTGGAAGAGGTGGAATCCGAGATTCGGATTGCGCCCGTGGCCGCGGAGGATCCCCAGTTGATGGAGCTTCTGGCCAGCAACCATGTGGCAGCCAGCGCCATGTGCTGCCCCTTCTCCGTCACGTGGCAGGGCACCTCGGACTGGGACGAGAACGCCACCAGCGAGGGTAGCTGCATCCTGGTGCCCGTACCTGAAAGCGACACCACCGGCCGCCTGCTCCGCAGCCAGGGCTACACGGAGACCATCCCCGCGGTTGGCCATTACCGCTTCAGTGATGATGGCGCCTTTGTGCTGGTCACCCCCTATGAGCGGGCCAGTGCGGAAGAGCGGGTATGGTTCGCCACCGATGATCTACGACTGCGGGTCGCGCTGATGCGCACCTCTTCCGGCCGCGGTGTGCTGCAGGCGTCTTTCTCCTCCGAAATCCGCCAGCGATCCGCCTAGGGCCAAGAATGGGTCAATCCCCACTAACATCCGTATCATCCATGGATGATGCCTGCTTTCTGCGTTTCTGCCGCCTCCTGGCAGGCCGCTTCACCAACCGGGACCAGGCGGCGGCCGATCCGGTGCATTTTGCCCATATCCACGTGGCCTTTCACCCGCTGGAGGGGGGAGCCTTCGGGCCGCTCTGGTATTACTCCGAGCAGGCCTATGACCATGACCTCTGGTCCCCCTACCGTCAGGGTGTGCATCGTCTGGTGCGTCAGGACCAGTTGATTCGGGTGGAGAACTACAGCCTGAAGGATCCCGTTGCGGCAGCGGGCGCCACTCGGGATGCAGCCATCCGCGCCACCATCCAGCCGGAGCAACTCACGCCGCGCC
Source organism: Synechococcus sp. SB0662_bin_14 (assembly GCA_009840445.1). GTDB lineage: Bacteria > Cyanobacteriota > Cyanobacteriia > PCC-6307 > Cyanobiaceae > Synechococcus_B. The sequence continues at coordinate 70,580 of VXNS01000084.1, read as the reverse complement.
TGGGCTGTGCCATGGAGTTTCGCGCCAATGGAACGGAAGGCTTCACGGGCTGTGTGGAACCGGGTTGCCGCTGTCTGATTCCCCGGGATGGCCGGATCACCTATCTGGTGAGCGAGGTGGAGATGGACGAGGAGCGATGGATCAGCCGTGATCGGGGGTTTGACCCTCAGACCCATGGGCAGTGTTGGGGCTCGGAGCATGGGGCGCTGCGTTTCCGTCGCACCGAGCGCTATGACCAGGGGATTGGACCCCATTGGCTTTACCCCGTGGCTCGGTGAATGGATTTGCAGTATCCGTTTCTACCGTTTGCATACGGGGTATCCGATTGTAAAGCTTAGCCGGGCAACGGGCTGCCTCCTCCGAGAATATTCAAGCGTCGTACACTGGCTAGCCCCAGCGCGGTCAGCACTAGAGAAGGTCTCATTGTTCATGTGCTTTCTTGGTTCTCTGAAGTGCTTTTGGACGCTAACCGGTTCAGGCAGAAGCTCTGTCTGCCTCCGTTTCCCAAACATCCACCCTTCGACCCTCGTCGAGATTTAGGAGCCTTTCTTCAATGTTTGATGCCTTCACCAAGGTTGTTGCCCAGGCTGACGCCCGAGGCGAGTTCATCAGTGCCGGTCAGCTTGACGGCCTGGCTGCTATCGTTGCCGACAGCAACAAGCGTATGGATGCGGTGAACCGCGTCACGTCCAACTCCTCCAGCATCATAGCCAGCGCTGCCCGCAGCCTCTTCGCTGAGCAACCCTCCCTGATTGCCCCTGGTGGCAACTCCTACACCAGTCGTCGCATGGCCGCCTGCCTGCGGGACATGGAGATCATCCTCCGCTACGTCACCTATGCCGTCTTCACGGGGGATGCCAGCATTCTGGAGGACCGTTGCCTGAACGGTCTGCGGGAGACGTACCTGGCCCTGGGCGTGCCTGGCGCTTCTGTTGCAGCGTCCGTCCGCAAGATGAAGGACACTGCCATCTCCATCGTCAACGACCGCACGGGCATCACCTCCGGTGACTGCACCTCCCTGATTGCGGAAATCGGTCTCTACTTCGACCGCGCCGCCGCCGCTGTGGCCTGAGCCAGGACCCAACTTCACGCCCAACTCCTTTCATCGTTTTCCATGAAAACCCCCCTCACCGAAGCCGTCGCTGCTGCTGATTCCCAGGCGCGCTTCCTGTCCAACAGCGAGTTGCTGTCTGCTTTGGGCCGCTTTGGTCATGGTGCCGACTGCCTCTCCGCCGCCAAAGCGCTCACCGCCAAGGCCGACAGCCTGGTGAACGGCGCCACCCAGGCCGTCTACAACAAGTTCCCCTACACCACCCAAATGCAGGGGAGCCAGTATGCCTCCACCCCGGAAGGCAAGGCCAAGTGCGCCCGTGACGTGGGCTACTACCTGCGCATGGTCACCTACTGCCTGGTGGCTGGCGGCACCGGTCCGATGGACGACTACCTGATTGCCGGCCTTGAGGAAATCAACCGCACCTTCGAGTTGTCCCCCTCCTGGTACGTGGAAGCCCTGAAGTACATCAAGGCCAACCACGGCCTCAGCGGTAATCCCGCCACCGAGGCCAACACCTACATCGACTACGCCATCAACGCCCTCGTCTGAGGCTCATCCGCTGGGGGGCCTGGGTTCAGCGTTCGGCTGAACGCCAAGCCCGAATGCCAGCATGGAGCCCTCTGTGGGCTCCTTTTTTCTGCTGTTTCCATGCCGCAAGGGACACCGCTCAACGAGGCCCAGGCTCTGGACTGGTTGCGCCAGTTGGAGGATCCGGGTCAGCGCTACTATGCCGCCTGGTGGCTGGGACGGATGCGCTCCCGTCATCCCCAGGCGGTGCCCCTGCTGATCCAGGCCCTGGCGGAGCGGGGCCCTCGTCTTGATGCCACAAGCGGCATTGACGAGCCCAATCCCGTCGCCCGCAATGCGGCCCGCGCCCTGGGCAAACTGGCCGATTCCCAAGCCATCGCCCCCCTGTTGGAAGCTTTGGAGTCCTCCGACGACGGGTTGAGGGAAGCGGCGGCCCGATCCCTGGGCCAACTGGGCGCCCTGAAGGCGCGGCAACCCATTCTGCGGCGCCTGGCGCCGGGACCGCTGGTGGCAGGGGCCCCCCGTCCGGGCACCAGCCGGCTGATGGAACCTTGTGAGGCCCTCCTGGAAGCTCTGGGGGGCCTGGGTTGGCAGGAGGAGGATGGCTCCACCACCACGGACCGTGAACCGTTGCTGGCGGTGGTGCGGGCCTATGGGGACCATGAACGCCCGCTGATCCGCTCTGCCGCCTATCGTAGCCTGCTGCAACTCACCCGGGAGGATTGCTGGGGGGAGCAGTTGGTCAAGCTGCTGGTCCACAGGGAACTCCAGGTGCGTCGTGCGGCCCTGCTGGATCTGGGGGTCACCGGCTGGCGGCCGGCTGGCGCCGCCATTGCCCAAACCCTGGCGGAGAACAGCCTGAAACTCATTGCCTTGCGTGGCCTGGTGGAGAACAGCCCGGCGCGGAACCACACCAGCCCGTCCCCCTCCCCGGAGGAGGTGGAGTTGCTGCTGGCCATGGATGATCTTCTCTAAATTAATTTAGGCCTATGCCCTCCACGTCCCCTGATTCCCGGCAGGTGCAGGTGCAAGCCCTCGTGGACGCCGTACAGGCGGCCCAGACCGCCGATGACCTCACCGATGCGGTGGAAGATCTCTCCGCCTGCGCTCATCCCATGGCCGTCCCCTGTCTGATTCAGGTGTTGGGCTTTAACAACCCCGGTGCGGCGGTGGCGGCGGTGGACGGCCTGGTGGCCATTGGTTCTGCGGCGGTGCCGGCCATCCTGGCCAACCTGGATGAGTACAACTACGGCGCCAGGGCCTGGAGTGTGCGGGCCCTGGCTGGGATTGGCGATCTGCGGGGGCTGCCGTTGCTGGAGCGGGCCTTGGCGCAGGATATTGGTCCCAGTGTGCGGCGGGCTGCGGCCCGTGGCATGGGTGGCCTCCATCCCCATGGCTTCACGGCCCGGCAGCGGCAGGTTTTGGCGGAGCGGCTCCTGCCCCAGCTCAAGGCCGCCTGCGGGGATGAAGAGTGGATCGTGCGCTACGCCGTGGCCGTGGGGCTGGAGGGCATGGAACACTGGTGGCAGCCACCTGCTCCCCAGCGCCAGCGCCTGCTGGACACCCTTCAGCCCTTGGCCGATCCCCGGCGGGAAGCGGCGCCGGTGGTGTGTCTACGGGCCCGGCTGGCCCTCAACCGTCTGACAACCACTTCCTCTGCCGCCTGTGGCTGACCTTCTCTCACCCCCTTCTTCTCCGCTGCCATGGCCTTGATTGCCCGCCGTCTGCTGGAGCAACTCAGCGGCGTCTTTTCCAACGAGGCCCAGGCGGTGGCCAATCCGCCCCTCTTTGCCTCCATCCAGGTGGTGTTCCGCCCCACACCCCAGTTGGCCTCCGGTTCCCTGCTGCTGGAGCAGGCCTATGCCCTGGATCCAAGCCAGCCCTACCGCATCCGGGTGCTGCGGGTGCGCCACCGGCAGGAGCAGGGTCTAATCATTGAAAACTGGGCCCTCCACGAGGAAGAGCGCTTTTACGGCGCCACCATGGAGCCGGAGCGCCTGGTCCACATCCAGCAACAGGATTTGACCCTGTTGCTGGGCTGCACCTACCTGGTGGAGAGGGCGGGGGACGGTTTCCGGGGCGAGGTGGAGCCTGGTTGCAACTGCCGTGTGCAGCGCGCCGGCCGGGACACCTATCTGGTGAGTCGTTTTGAAGTGGGGGAGGGTTGGCTGCGCACCACGGATCAAGGTTTTGATCCCCAAACCCATGACCATGTTTGGGGCGGGGTCGCCGGTGCGTTTGAATTTGAACGCACCGGCAGCTTTGCGGCGGAACTGCCTGAGGCCTGGTAATCCAGGCCCGTGTACGCAAGCCACGGGTCAGGGCAAGTCGCGGTCAGGGTTGGCGCTCAGTGGTGACCAGCAGGCCAGGCCTCGTGAGACAGGCGCTGGTGGAACAGATCTTCCAGCTTATCCACCACCTGCTCAACACTGATGCCGTCGGTGGCCACCACCACCCCGTCCTCCGCCGGGCGCAGCGGCGCCTCCGTGCGGGTGCAATCCAGATGATCCCGCTCGGCAATCTGGACCTCCAGCGTGGCCAGGGGTGGGGGCGTTTGACCACGCTGGGTCATATCGGCAGCCCGCCGTCGCGCCCGCTCGGCCGCGGTGGCGGTGAGATACACCTTCAACTCGGCATGGGGGAAGACGGCGGTGCCCATGTCCCGTCCCTCACTCACCAGACCCCCCTGCCGACCAAACATCCGCTGTTGCCGGGTGAGCACTTGGCGCACCTCCGGCAGGGCCGCCACCCGGGGAACGGTGGCGGTGACCCGGGGCAGGCGAACGGCGTCACTCACGTCCACCCCGTTGATGCGGATCACCTGCTGCCCGTGGTCTCCCCAGGCGAGCCGCAGCTCCATGGTCTCCAGAAGCTGTTGCAAGGCTTCGCCGGAGCGGATGGGCTGCCGGTTCTCCAGCATGAGCCAGGCGACGGCACGATACATGGCGCCGGTGTCCAGGTGGAGCAGGCCCAGCCGTGCCGCCAACAGGCGGGTCACCGTGCTTTTGCCCGTTCCCGCCGGGCCGTCAATAGCGATGATGGGCTTGCGGCTCAGCAAGAAGCGGTGATCCAGCAGGCGGGCTGGCCCCACATGGACCGCCACCCCCAACAGGGCCACCCCATCCAGGTGGGGACAGGGCTGCAGGGTGAGCGGATCCACCAATTGGGCATAATCCACCGCCAGACCCGCAGCGTCCAAACGGCGGCGCACCAACTGTTCCAGGACCGCGGCGCGGCGCTCCCCGCCCTGCACCGCAGCGGCTGCGTCCCCCAGGCCCTGGGGCAACAGGGCAGCCTGCCGCCGCTGGGCCGGGCTGAGGCGGCTATTTCTTGAGCTATAGGGGAGACCATCCTCTTCCCGCACCACCGGCACCGGCAACAGACGGCAGCGCTGCTCGTAAAACGCAGGCAGGCACTGGCGCAACACCGTGAGTTGCTGCCAGTCCTTTTCCCCCATGACCACCACAGCGGGCTGCACCCGCTCCAGAAGCCGCTCCATCACCATGAGCACCCCCTCAAAATGGCCCGGCCGCCAGGGACCACAGAGGGTCCGGATCAAGAATGGCTTGAGGGGAGGACCGCTTCTGCCGGGGTTGTCCCCCGGATTGGCGGCGCCGTAGACGTGATCCATCGCCGGAAACCAGACGGCATCAGCCCCGGCGGCGCCAGCCTGTTGAGCATCCCCGTCAGGGTGTCTCGGGTAGGTGGTAAAGTCTTCCCCCGCTCCAAATTGGGTGGGGTTGACAAACACACTCACCAGGACCCGCGCCCCGGCGCGACGGGCGGCGCGGATGAGCTGCTGGTGGCCGCGATGCAGCCCACCCATGGTGGGGACAAAATGGACCGGGCCAGCGGCAGCGGCCAGCCATTGGTCCAACTCGTTGTTGCTGTGCAGGATCACCATGGGCGCCTTGGTCGGCCCATCAACCTTGCCAAGCATGGCGTGCCCATCCATCGTCACATCAACCCAAGACTTTGCCAGGCTCCACCATGGACTATCGCAGCGCAGGTGTGGACATTGAAGCGGGCAACGCCTTTGTTGCCCGAATCCGCGCCATGGCAGCCAGCACGCGCCGTCCTGAAGTGGTGGGCAGTCTGGGGGGATTTGGCGGACTCTGCCGTGTGCCCCCTGGCCTGCAACAGCCCCTGCTGGTGGCCGGGACAGACGGGGTGGGCACCAAACTGGCCCTGGCCCAGGACTGGGGCTGCCACCGGCAGGTGGGGGTGGACCTGGTGGCCATGGGGGTGAACGACGTGATCACCAGTGGCGCCGATCCCCTGTTCTTTCTGGACTACATCGCCAGTGGCCGCTTGATGGGTGATCCCCTGGCGGCGGCTGTGGAGGGCATGGCCTGGGCCTGCCGCATCAGCGGCTGCGCCTTGCTGGGGGGAGAAACCGCGGAGATGCCCGGCTTTTATGAAGACGGCCGCTATGACCTGGCCGGCTTTTGCGTGGGGGTGGTGGATGCTCCGGCCCTGGTGGATGGCCGCCACATCCAACCCGGCGATCAGGTAATCGCCGTTGCCAGTTCGGGACCCCACAGCAACGGCTTCAGCTTGATTCGACAGGTGCTGGACCACAGTGGCGTGGACCCCCACGCCCTGCACCCGGAGCCGGCATCGGGCATGAGTCTGGCGCAACAACTCATGGAGCCCACCCGTCTGTATGCCCCGCTGGTGCGGCAGTTGCGCCAGCGCGCCGTTCCCCTCCACGGGATGGCCCACATCACCGGTGGGGGATTGCCGGGGAACCTGCCCCGTTGTCTTCCCGAAGACGCCCACCTGCACTTGGCGCTTGATGCAGACAGTTGGTCGATTCCGCCCTTGTTCCGCTGGTTGCAGCAGCAGGGGCGGATTCCCGAGGCCGACCTGTGGAGCACCTTCAATCTGGGCATCGGCTTTTGCCTGGTGGTGCCCCCCGACAGGGTGGAGGAGGCCCTGGCCTGCTGTCAGGATTGTGGTGAGCGGTGCTGGCGCCTTGGGGAAGTCCTGGCGGGTCATGGACCGATAGAAGGGCTGCCAGAACCACGTCCCCATGTGGCAGAATAAAGCCGTGAACAGTTCATACATTCCCTAACCCCTCTTAGCCGTGACTTCCAGCTTCCCCTCCAATCGCATCACCCGCCGTCGCAGTTCCGCCGGTCCAAGCCTCCAGTCTCCCAATCGCCCCCAGCCACGGCCCCCACTGCGCAGCGTGCCCGCCCCCTCCCGGGCCCCTTTTCTCACCCTGAACGACCACGGCAGGGTGTATGTTGCCGATCTCCCCAAGCTGAGTGACGGTCAATTGGGTAACTTGGCGCGGGAAGCCAGCGAGGTGTTCACCAGTTTGGAGCAGCGCATTGCCCAGCTTGATGCTGACTTGGACACCACGCCACGGGATGCGGTCATCCGTGCCTGCACCAAGCGGGACGTGACCGCACGGTTCATTAAGGCCATTGAAGAGGAGCAGAACAACCGTCGCAACAACCCCCAGTTGATGGCCGCCGCTGGCGAGTCCCTCTCCCGCACCTTCATGGAAGTGGCCCGCCACAGACTCCCGGGGGAGACGTTCAACTCCTTGCTGCAAGAGGCAGTGACCCTTGTGAACCAGCAGGAGCAGGGACGGCATCGAAGATCCATGACGGAGCGCTTGCCCGTGATGGTGTCCGACCTGCCGAATACTGGAGCACCCCCCAATACGCTCACGCCCTGATCACGTCCCGAGAAGACCCGTTTCCTTTAAGAAAGGCGTAAGCCAGCCGGGGACACCGTCACGTTTCCAGCGCCACCAGCGCCCTTGTCCCAAATACACGTCTTCCCCTCTGAGATAGGCCTTGGCCAGTTCGGCTGCGGGGACGTTGGCAAGGGTGTCGCCCCGACTGGCGCGCCATAGCCTGCGCGAGGCCAGGAGACAAGGTGATGGTTTTGTCTTGCGCAACGGCGACATGGAGATACTCCCTGCTCTGTGCAGCGGCATACTTTATACCTTTACCTTAACGATTGACTTCAGAAACGCAAGGGCTCCCCAAACGCAGGGCCACAGGGAAGCCCCCATGGTGGTCAGGGGGCGTCTGGCGCCGGAAAGCCCAGTTGCTGGCCGGTCCAGGCGGCCGTGGCTGGCGCCAGAAGGATGCCGTTGCGGTAGTGGCCGCTGGTGAGCAACACGCCAGGGGCCAGGGTGGCCAACAGCGGTGCAGGGCCACCTGTGGGCCGGGCCCGCACCCCCTGCCAGCGGTCCAGCACCTGGGCCTGCCGCAGCCACGGTGGAGCGGCGCCATCCAGCCGCAGCATCCGGTCAAAGCATTGGGCCTGGCTCTGGTCACCGGGCTCCACGGTTGCCCCGATCCACAACCGCCGGTCCTGGGGGCGAGGGATCAAGTGGACCCCGCGCCACACCACAGGCCCCGGCAAGCCCTGTGGCGGCAGCATGGGGCAGTGAAGCTCAGCCGCCTGACCCAGCACCGGCGTCATGGGCCAGTTCAACCGGATGGCCGGATCCAGGGCCGCCAGCAGCCGACCGGTGCCCAACCCTGTACAGAGCACCACGGCTGAAGCCAGGAGGGTTGTGGGGCAGTCGGGATCGCTGGCTTGCAACCGAAGGCGCCAGTTCTTGCCCTCAGGTTGGAGGCCTGTCACCTGGGCGGGCCGGCGCTGGACCCCCAAGTGTTCGGCGGCTATGGCCAGGGCCGCCAGCAGTGGGGCAGGATCCAGTTGTCCATCCTGGGGAGACCAGAGGCCACCCTGCAGGTCGCCGGACGCCAGGACGGGCCAGCGGTTGAGGAGTTCGTCACGGGTGCGCCAGGCCAGAGGGACCCCCTCCCCTTGCCGTCGGCGCACCAGCGCCTGGAGCCGCTCCACCTCGTCCGCTTGGTGGCAGAGCACCGTGAGCCCCCATTGCTGGGGGACGGATCCCGGTTCCAGCAACGGCAACCACTGGCGCCACAGGGCAAGGGAAGTACGCCGCAACCGCCAGCTTCGGCCACGGAGACGTCGGCTGCAATGGCCCATCAACACCCCCAAGGCCGCCAGGCTGCCGGGCCGCTGCTGCTGGCCGCCGGCATGGGGCGCAAGCCACACCACCTGGGCGCCGCAGCGGGCCAGCCACCAGGCCGTCACGCTGCCCACGCTTCCGGCCCCCACCACGGCAATCACGTCACGACGTATCGGCATGGGTTAGAAGCAACCGCTCCCTGGCGCGGCCCAAGAAGGAAGAGCAGGTGTACCTTCAACGAGACCACTCAACACGCCCATGAAGCTGTATTGCTCCCGCGCCGTCGTCACGCTCCTCCGGCTCATGGCGCCAGTAGTCGTCATGGCTTTCATGCTCTTGCCTCTCCTGGCCGGTCCCGGTGCCGCCTATGCCTATATTGACGTCGGCATTGACATCGAGGGGGAAGTCATGCAGGAGGTCATTGATCCCTGCTTTCTCGCTGTTGTTCGGAAAAACAAGCGCACCAACCCGGGTCTGTATGGAGACATGAGTGATAATGATCTTCTTAACATGATGAAAGCGCTGAGCCCGGACGGTTCCCTGACCATGGCTTCCGACTTTGCAGCCTCGCTGGACCTGCAGAGCATGACCCGCAAGGAACGTTTCAAGGTGTATGCGTTGGGCAGGGACATGTGTGTCTCCAAAGCCTCAGTTGACTGAATCCAATCACCATGCCCAGCTTCACCAGGCTCAGCCCGCCCTCCCAGGGGACCGCCATCCGTTTCGAGGGGGGGCGCCCTGTTGTCCCCGATGAACCCGTCATTCCTTTCATTCGTGGGGACGGCACCGGCGTGGACATCTGGCCTGCCACCCGGCGGGTGCTGGATGCCGCCGTGCAGGCTGCCTACGGCAGTGGGCGTCGCATTCAGTGGTTCAAGATCTATGCCGGGGACGAGGCCTGTCAGCTTTATGGGGACCTCCAATACCTGCCGGAAGACACCCTGAACGCCATCCGCCAATACGGCATTGCCATCAAAGGACCCCTCACCACCCCGGTGGGGGGCGGCATCCGCTCCCTGAACGTGACGCTGCGGCAACTGTTCGATCTGTACTGCTGTGTGCGACCCTGCCGCTACTACACAGGCACCCCCAGTCCCCACAGACGCCCGGAGAAGCTGGACGTGGTGGTGTATCGGGAAAACACGGAAGACATCTACATCGGCGTGGAGTGGGCCGCTGACGATCCCGTCGGTCAGGAGTTGCTGCGTCACCTGAACGAGACGGTGATCCCCGCCAACGGCAAGCTGGGGAACCGCCAGCTTCGACCCGGCTCCGGGCTGGGCATCAAGCCGGTGAGCAGGGTGGGCACCCAGCGTCACGTGCGCCGCGCCATCCACCATGCCCTGGGGCTGGAGGGCCGCAAACGCCACGTGACCCTGGTCCATAAGGGGAACATCATGAAGTTCACCGAGGGGGCCTTCCGGGACTGGGGCTACGAACTGGCTACAACGGAGTTCCGCGCCGTGTGCGTCACGGAGCGGGAAAGCTGGGTGCTGGACAACCTGGCCAGGGATCCCCGGTTGTCGGTGGAAAACAATGCCCGCGCCATTGACCCCGGCTACGACAACCTCACCCCCGCCAAGCAGCAAGCCGTCTGTGAAGAGGTGCGCGCCATCATCGACAGCATTGGCGAATCCCACGGTCAAGGCCGTTGGCGCCGGATGGTGATGGTGGATGATCGCATTGCCGACAGTGTGTTTCAGCAGTTGCAAACCCGACCGGGGGAGTACTCCGTTCTGGTGACCCTCAACTTGAACGGGGACTACATCTCCGATGCCGCCGCGGCCATTGTGGGGGGCCTGGGCATGGCCCCCGGCGCCAACATCGGCGATCATGCCGCCATCTTCGAGGCCACCCACGGCACCGCCCCCAAACACGCCGGCCTGGATCGCATCAATCCCGGCTCCCTGATCCTCAGTGGTCAGATGATGTTGGAGTTCCTCGGCTGGCACGAAGCCGCCGCCCTGATCCACCACGGCATTGGCCAGGCCATCGCCAACCGCTGCGTCACCTACGACCTGGCCCGCATGATGGACCCCCCCGTGGATCCCCCGCTGAAGTGTTCGGAGTTTGCCGAGGCGATTATCCGCCACTTCCCCCAACACTGACCACCACCAACAGCACGCCAAAGCCCAGGCGATAGAGAACAAACACCCAGGTGCTGTGCCGCTGCAAGAACCGCAGCAGCCAGGCAATGGCCAGCCAGGAGGAGAGGGCGGCACTCAGCACCCCCACCACCAGGGGCAGCGCACCCCCCAGGCCGGGGCTGGCGAGGGCCTCCTTCACTTCCGCCAGGCCCGCCATGGTGATGGCCGGAATCCCCAGCAAAAAGGAGAACCGGGCGGCCGCCACCCGTTGCCAGCCCATGAGCAGCGCCGCCGTGAGGGTGCTGCCCGAGCGGGACACCCCGGGCACCAGGGCCAACATCTGCGCCAACCCCAGGAGCCAACCCGCAGTGATGCTCACCTGGGCAAGGCCCTGGCGGCGGCGCCCCGTTCGCTCCGCCAGGGCCATCAGCGCCGCCATCACCATGGACACCACCCCGATCCCCGCCAGGCTGCGCAGCACCGATGCTCCATAGGCCTCGTAGAAGAAGAGCCGAATGGCAAGGCCAGCCACAAGAATGGGCACGGTGCCCACCACAATGGCCAGCCCCAGCCGCGCCTCCGGGGCATTCAGATTCCCTTGCCGCAGACCCCCCAGCAGCCCCAGGCTCAACTGGCGCAAATCCTTCCGGAAATAGGCCAGTACGGCCCCGATGCTGCCAAGCTGCAACACCGCCGTGACCGCCACCCCAGGATCACCCCAGCCCAGAAACACGGGCACCGCCTTGAGATGGGCGGTGCTGCTGATGGGGAGAAACTCGGTGAGACCCTGAACGACGCCTAGCACCAGGGCGCGCCAGCAGGCCAGGGCCAAGTCCGGGGCGCCGTCTGCGGGAGTCAGGGCAGCCAGGTGGATGGGGGGCATGGGTGGATGGGGTTGCGGGTGAGAGGGACCAGGGGGCCAGGCTTGGTGACAACGTTCAACCCTTTTCTACGAAATCGACTCTGCCCACTGAGCGGTTAAACGCTATCGGCGTGATAGGATTGCCATGCATCATGCATGACCAATGCTGGTACGTCCCTCTCGCCTTCGGAAACCGGCGTGTCAATGCAGTTACAGCGAAGGATATGCACAACCGGTTCACCGGCTGCTCGACCAGGCAGGGGAGAGCAAAAAATCGGATGCTGACAGTACTACCTCCGCAGATGAAGAACGAGAACTCCAATCCGTACAGGGAACTTCGGCGATGCAAAATGGGCTTCGAGGTCAACTACCTGACAGACAACACATTCGCCACAATCATTCGAGCGCTCCACGAAATAGAACGCTGACATGTACTCCAGAAGAGCTTCTTGAGCTTTCCAAGTCCATTTTACAAGTTAAAACAGCAGTTGATCGTCAAGACATAGATTGCCAGCTTATCAGGGGCGACTTCTTCGAAATAGCTACTCGCTTTCCAACTCAATTCATCGACCTGCTCATCCTTGATCCACCGTATAATCTAACAAAAAACTACAATGGAAATCATTTCAGGGAGCTGAACAAAGAATGTTATATATCTTGGTTTGAGAGAGTTATAGAATTACTGGCTCCAATGATGAAGCCGACAGCCACACTTTATGTGTGCTCTGATTGGAAGACATCAACATTAGTGCTGCCAGTTTTAGAAAAACGATTTCTCGTACAAAACAGAATTACTTGGGAACGAGAGAAGGGGAGAGGCGCAAGACGGAATTGGAAGAACAATATAGAAGATATTTGGTTTTGTACCAATTCCGAGAACTACTACTTTGATGTAGAGTCTGTAAAGCTAAAGCGAAAAGTATTAGCACCTTATCGCGTAAATGGAGATCCAAAAGATTGGCAAAATGAGAGCGATGGAAATTTCCGTTTAACGCATCCGTCAAACATTTGGACAGATTTGACAGTACCATTTTGGTCAATGCCCGAAAATACTCCTCATCCTACACAAAAGCCGGAGAAATTATTCGCGAAATTGATTCTTGCAAGTTCTAAAGAAGGTGACTTTGTATTTGACCCGTTCTTGGGTAGTGGTACGTCTGCAGTGGTTGCGGAAAAGTTGCGCAGACGTTGGTGTGGTATTGATATCAATATGGAATACCTTTGCTGGGCAAGGAAACGAATTTCTGCTGCACAATGTGATTCAGCCATCCAAGGGTATAAGGATGGAGTATTTTGGGAGCGAAATTCTTTCCCTCAGCAACAAAGGGTATCCCAGTCAAAGAGGACAGACAATGTCTCCCAAGGAGCAATTTTCCAATGAAGTCGAGCTTCTATTACCAAGGGCATCACAAGCAGGTAGCAACCACAATCAAGGAGTACATCAACTCTTTGAATTGTTTCCTTACTCCGCAAACAGCTCGTAGTACACGAGCAGTTGGAGACGCACTAGAATCTTTGGTGGCCGACAGATTCGAGAATTTCCTTGGGAGTTGGTGTGGCGAGTATTCTAGTGAATTCGCACGACGTGCCATGGCTGATATGGCATTCACTGATATGGAGGGGATCTATTCTGTAATAGATGTAAAGACCCATAGAGAGGACACCCACTTTAATATGCCCAACCTTACATCTGTCGAGCGGCTAGCACGGTTCTATGAGTCAGACATTAATGTTTTCTCTCTCATTATGATCAAGTATTCGATTGATGGAACTGACCTTAAAGTTTCGGATGTCTTGTTCGCGCCAATCGAGTTTCTTGATTGGGAATGCTTGACTGTAGGTGCCCTCGGGTGGGGACAGATTCAGATTGCCAATTCAAATAACATTCGCACGATAGAGCGGAATTCAAGGAAAGAGTGGATGTTGCAGCTTTGCGACGTTATGATGGACTTTTACCCGCGAGAGATTGGCAAGATTACAGAGAGGATTCAGCGGTTCGAGAGTGTTAAGGAGTATTGGGAAAACAAACAGGATGTTTGGATATAAAGCATCTTTGAAATCGCTGTTCTCTGAATAATGAGACTGTGATTGCATCAGGATGGAATACATTGTACCCAAACTAGCAAACTGCTCGAAGGAGCGGCGATCATTCTCTTGCTTCTCCCTGTGCTCGATATTATCCCAACGCCTCCATCTGCTCCAGCAGGCTCTTGCTGCTGAACTGAATGGCCCCATGGCTTAGAAGGGGGCTTACATAGGAGGCTGTTGAAAAGTCCCCAAGGCCGGATTTCTCCCATATCGTATCGAGAAGGATTGTCAGTAACGAAGTCATCTTTTGATCATCAAGTAACTAGTCAAACTCCTTTCTATGACTGGGATCTGTGGCAATATCAAGCTTCTTTGCCCTAATTGGCTCGGCACCACTTGCGACACTAGTTCTCCCTTGCAAGTGTCTTTGCTGACTTTTCAACAGTCTCATAGAGGACCAAGTTCAGAGGCTCCTTCGCCACGATCTATTCTATTGACTTATCAATAAAACCAAGGGTTGCGGCATTTTCCATGAGTGTTCGCACTTTGGCCCGGTCAAGTCCTGTGGCCACCTCCGCGTCGATCTCAAGCTTCAACGAGACCTCTGCGCCTGGAAGTGTTGTCAACTGCTCGACAACGGCTTCCACGATCTGGCGCATATCCCTGGCTGGGCGGTCCGCCGAGAGCATCACTGTTCCCTGAAACCGGGTCAGGCGTGGCTCTGCTGCCACCTTGGGTTCTCCGCCCATGCCGCGGGATGCAGATGATGGCAAGACGCCTTGTTGCCGTGGCTGGTTACCACCGGCAGCGGCCATGACCGTTGCCCCTCCCGTTCCCGGCATCGTGGGCTGTTCCGCCCCTGCTGTGGGGGGTTGGCTACGGGCAACATCCTGGCGCACGATCAGGGATTCGCTGTCCAGAACAACAGGGGCGTGGGGAGCGTTTTCCATCACGAGACCGACGTAAGACCCGGCCTCAGCGTTCCACCGTTCGGCGTAGGCAAACGGACCGGACGTGCCGCCCACCGCCGCCTTGATTGCCTTGACGAGGGTTTCCCGGTTCTTCAAGCGGGGGAGATAGATGTATCGGTTCAGGTATTCCCAAAGATCCTTCAGGGACAGGTGCGGCTTGTCGGCCCAGATGGTTTTCTCCAGCGCACGATTCAGCCGCTCCGGACCAATTTCCGGGAGCAGGGCCTCATCACCCACCAGTTTTTTGCTGGCGCGGCTGATGACGCCGTCTTGAGAGGGAATACGGCAGGACGTAAATTGCACATCAGACTGGGGGGACTCCTGGTAGGGGTAGATCAGGTAACACCAGGCTTCCTTCAGGCGTGTTTGAACGGTCTCCCGGGCTTCTGCTGTCCTGGTTGTAGCGAGGGCAACGTCACTGGCCCTCAGGTCCAGGCGCTCAGCATCACGGACGATGTCTTTCCAAGCAAGATACAGGCCCATGGCGTCTTGCAAGGTATCCATCTGTCTGGAGTCGGCAGCAAGAAAAACAAGGGTGTTGCGATAGACACGGGGTGCGTTGCCCCGCTGCAGCAGAATATCCTTGACCTCCGCCATGGCATCGGAAGAATCGCTGCGGCTGGTGTGCCCATGGGCAACGCCGAGGACAACCGCCCTCACGCCGCCCGGTTCGTCTGGGACATCCGCCGAGTTGCCGGGCGCCACTTGAACGGCAGCGAAGTGACCGCGATCCGTGCCCCTGACGGATTCGACAAGCGTCTTGTCAATCTCCATCAGAACACGGGATTCTTCAAGCTGACCAGCCCGATCAATGGCCATACGGTTGAGATTGGACGCCCTGGAATACCAGCAGCGCCCCAAATCACTGTGCATGAACTTGGCTTGATCGGCCAGGCGTCGCAGTGCATCGCCAAAGACGGCAATTTTCTCTCCAGGCTGAACCACACCCAGGTAGATTCTTTTGTCGTCAATGCCCAGATTCTCCTGGCCTTCCGTGGCGGCGGTGGCCACAAAAACGGCCCGGGCCACGCGCCGCGCTGCCGAGCAGCGATTCAGGTTGGGGGCAGACTGGTCAACGGCGTAGGGGGTGGAGGTTTGCCCGTCCACGTCTGCGGCAATGATGTTCCGCCAGGCCTTGGGCAAATAATTGAGCAATTCCGGCTCCACGCGAGGCGAACAGACGGGAACGCTCCCCGGCATCACCATCAGGGAAGGATCATTGGACATCCAGAGGGCGTGGACCACCTGGGCCATCAGGCGCAGCACGCCCCGTGTGCGCTGGAACTGCTCCAGGGAACCCCAAGCCGTGTAGAGATGGTCAAACAGATCCGGGTGGATGGGATACGCCTTGTCCAATTTGCGCCGATAGTCTTCGTCTGCACAGCCCGGCGGGAAACTGTTGCGGCTCTCCTGATACAACTTGGCAAACTGCTTTGTGGTGTTGTTGCGGTGCTTGTACCGGTCACCGGGGATCTCCTTGAACAGCCGCCGCCGCACGATTTCGTAGCTTTCTTCCTGGGAAGCGGGGCGCCATGCACTCTCCACCCGGCTAAAGGTCTGTTTCAGGCGGGCCAGGGCCTCTTGTCCCCCTTCGCCGCCCACCTCAATTTGGGACGCCGGCAAGGAGGCCACCAGCAGGGTTTGGGGAGAGACCTTCACCGCTTCGGTGAGCGCCTGCACAAAGGACAGGTTGGCGTCAAAGGAGCCGGAGGGCAGGCCGTCCACCTTGTAAATCTGCCGCAGGTAGGCCACCCACTCGTCAATCAGGATCAAACAGGGGGCGTATGCCTTGAAGAGGGCCTCCAGCAGGTTGGAGCCTGGCGCAATGCCACTGGCGTCATGCTCGGCCACCAGGTCGTAGGCCTGCTGTTTCCCCAGTTGCCAGGCCAGGGCGCCCCAGGTGGTGCGGATCTCCTGCCTACCCGCCAGCTTGATCACGTCCAGCGGCCCCCGGGCCGTGCCCACCAGAACAGCCCGATTGACCTGCTTCGGAACGGTCAACCCCTGGTCGGCCAGCAGTTGATCCAGCCCCGGCAAATCCTCCACGGCCGTCTCCCCTGCCATGTGATAGAGGGCCAGCATGGAGTGGGTTTTGCCGCCGCCAAAATTGGTCTGCAACTCCACCACGGGATCGCCTCCTTTGCCAGACAAGCGCTGGGCAGCGCCAATCAGCAGGGCGCTCAAACCGTCCGTCAGATAGGTGCGGCTGAAAAACTCCTGGGGATCGCCGTACTCGGCCGGGGCGCTGCCCTTGTGAACCTTGGCCAGGTCTGCGGCAAACTCCGCCTGCTGGAACGCGCCGCTGGCCACGTCCCGGTGGGGCTCCACCACCTGACGCCACGGCAACAGTCCCCTGGCCGTCTCCGTGGCCACGCTCACCTGTGGCGATTTGCGGCGCTCCTCGTTACGTTCAAGCTCCCGGTACTTGACCCTCAGGATGGTGTCCCGCATCCTGGCCAACTCGCTAGCCACCGCGCCAGCGCCAACGGCGTCCATGAGGCGGCGCATGGAGTCCAGCGCCCGCTCGGCATCGTCGTAGCTGAAGGCATCCTCATGGGCCAGTTTGTTGCGCACTTGCAGCAGTTCGGAGACCAGCGCCCGTTCCGTTTGCCCCAGCACCACCGCAAAGGTCTCTTTCCAGAAGGCCATCATCACCTTCAACAAACTGGCCTGATCCCACGTCAACTTGCCGGAGGCATCGGGGTACAGGCCCCGCACCCGCTCCACCGCCTGCCGCTGCCACACACCCGGCATGGCGCTGTCAAGCCGCTTCTCCACAAAGGGGGCCAAAGCTGCGGGAAGCAACTCCTGGCCTTCAAAAACGGTCTGGCGGGCACTTTTGGCCATGGGGCAACTCTTCTGTCCTCAGAGACCCATGGTATCCGTGGCGGTATCCATGGCCATCTGCCGGATGCCGTCGGGATCACGGAGGGCGGCGGCCTGACGGGTCAACTCGGCCCATACGGCAATCAAGCTGTTGTAGGCCATGGCCTCCCTGGCGTCTTGCCGCTTATTCGTGCAGACATCGTAGCAATAGTAGGCAAGGTCCTTGACCATCTCTGCCTTGTCGCTGCCCATTGCCTTGAGCAGCCGGGCCGCTGCCGTCTCGCCGTCGTTGCCCAAAACGCGGATCAGATGCTGACAGCATTCCCAGACGGTCAGTTGATGATCCGTGGCGGGGTCCCAATCCGGGTCCAGTTCGCTGCGCTGCAGAATGCGCACACGGCCGGCGGCGCTGGCCACAATGCCGGCCTGCCGGACGCTCTCCACCGAGATGCCACGGGCACGGGCCAGGTTGTCGGCTACGCCGTACTCCCCTTCCCTGTTGCCGTGCTGCTCAAACCAGGTGACGGCAAAGCGGGTTTCAGGATCGAATTCACCTTGTAGCTCGTTGAGAAACTCGTCAAGCTGGGCATTGATGAGTTGCAGCGCCGTCTTGACGGTCATGGGGTTGTCGTTGGCCTCCAGCACCGCTTGGTAGCGGGAAAACACGGCCATGCCGGGGCCGATGGCGGATTGGGGCATATCCGTGGGGGCAATGTTGGCGGCTTGGAGTTGGGCGATGGCGGGCGGCAACTCCCGCTGCAAAGCACGGATGAATTCGGCGCGGGTGATGGTGTCAGCGGCATCCTGCCTCTTGCGACAAACGAGGACAACGGAGTTGGCAAGAGCGTTGGAGCCAAGTCCATTCATTCGATTTGATAATTCCGTACGCATTGGCCAGGTGCCAACAACCGCATAGCCCGCTTCAATCACAGCCGAAAGAAATGTTGCCCATCCCGTTGAACTGATGCCTTCCTGGGCAATTTCGCTTTGCTTGAAAGCATAGTAGATGGCAGCAGGAATCTCTTCGGAGCACTGCTGGACCATGTTTTTCATAACCTGACGCATTCCGTTGAGGAAGAACTCTTGTGCGATCTCTGGCCCTCCATGCCGAACGGGGGTGACAACCAGTTCATCTGCCTTGGGGGTGGCAAGGACGTTGAATAAATCCGGGAAGACGGTCTTTGTGGTTCGTCGCATCCAGCAAAAGAAGAAATCGGATAGATCAGCATAGCCGATGTTATCGTAGTAAGGAGGATCCGTAGAAATTACGGTTTTCTCTGGATAGACGACGGTTTGCGCATCATGCTGGTGCTCTAGTCCGGGCGAGGATAAGACAAGATTGACTAACACTTTCCAGATCCACATGACACAAGAATGCCAGTTTCCAGTAGAACTTGAAAAGGCATTGCCTTCTGCAAAATCCCAGGTCATCGGTAATGCTTGACGCACAAATGTATTGCTAAGTTTGACGTAACTGGAGTCCCAATGGCAAACCGTACTTGACCGATCAGCCAGCCTATCTACGGCAAACCCCAAATACACGCTCACCGCCTCGGCGTAGGCTTTGGCGCCAGTGCCGCCATCCCGCAGCGGGGTGGGGTCAGGTGAACGGCCAGCAGCCAGGCCATCGGCCTCAATCTGCTGCCGCGCCTCATGCACCAGATTGCTGAAAGTGTTCAGCGCCACCAATTGCCGGTTGGTGAAGAGATCACCGAAGGTGGTTAGGCCGTAGTCCACAGTCCAGAAATTTCGCGGATCGTGTGGCAAGCGCGTCTCGGGTGCCCCTGCAGGTATGGCAGAAAGCGCAAGCACTTCATGCTCTTGAGTAGGTGAAGTGTAGACCCGGCTTCGCTTACCCTCAGCCACAATAGCGATAAGGGTCTGGCTCATTTTGCCGTTTTGACCCATGCGTTTAACGTTATCTGGTGTGATAGCAGTCTCGGAGATGAGGCAGCAGAAATTCGCACCACGCTTGCCTACCTTCGTTCCTGTCTTTGCTTTTGCAATCTCCTGTTTTGTCCCCCCATACCGAATGCGATAAGAGATTGTCTTGGCTGATCGATTCACGATTGGCTCAATCCAGGCTTCCTTGTCTTTCTTGGAACAGAGCAGGAAGGTTGATGCAATCGGCACCTGCACATCGGAAAACGCCGGATCCGGGCTGGGCACCGTTCGCGCCCAGATCCAGGCGATCACGGTGGCCTTGTCGCCGCCATGCTCCTTCGGCAAGTCCACCTGGGGATAGAGATAGCCAATGCGTTCATGGGCCTTCTCCCGCATCCACTGGCCGTAGTGCTTCACGTCCTCTGCCAGCCCTTCGGCATTGTGGTAATCCATGCGCTCCTTCACATCAGGATGCACCGGCGTCCTGTCCTTGAACTTTGGCGGGATCTCGATCATCGCCTTGCCAATCATCACCGCCACTGGATTCAAGTCCGAACCGTAGGCGGGCAACCCCAGCCGCTGTGCTTCCAAGGGGATGGACCCGCCCCCTGAAAACGGATCGTACACCGGCGGCAGCTTCCCCCCACAGCTTTTACGAATCTCGGCTCGCGCCCGCTCCAACACAGTTTCGTTGGTGGAGTTCTCCCACTTCACCAACTCTTCAATGATCCCGAAAAGCCGCTTGCGCTCCGCTTCTACTGCTTCCTCAGTGGGGAACTTGTCCGGGTGGCTGGAGGGATCATCCACCAACTGCCCAAACAACACGGCCCGGCACGTTGCCAAAGGACGCCGCGCCCACCACAGGTGCAAGGTGGAAGGGTGGCCATGGCGGATGGATTTCTCCCGCACGGAGGCCTTGTTGATGGCCTCAAGGGGAAGGGCCACCTCGATGAGTTTTTTCTTGGGGGAGAGGGCTGTCATGGTGTTTTAGTAGGGTGCTCTCTCTCCAATCTCTTCAGCCATTTTTTTCAGGCTTTCGCAGATCTTAGTGAAGCGGTTTTCAGGCGAGCCTGATTCCTGGATTTTGAGCCAGGCACCACTGGTTGACAGATTCTTTCTCTCATTTCCCGTTGTGCTTATGGATTTAAGTGCGTGTCTCTTGGAAGTAGAGCTGTTGTGAGCGGCAAAATTCCTTAGTCTACTTAATCTCTCCAAAGCTTCTTTATAGTTTCTAATTGTATTTAATAGCCAGTGATCATTCGGTACAAGTTTCTTGACCTGATCTTTCAGGTGCTCATACCCTTTGAAGTCAAAGTAGCCATCTCCGCAAATCAGATACTCACAAACTTCGACATTCATATGCTTGGGAAATTGTCGTCCTGTGCATTTAGAAAAAGTGCTTGAATCGTTATTAATCAACGCCACAAGACAATTGAGAATGAGATTCTCGAATTCTCGATACAAAAGAATAATCGCAAGATCGAAGCACCAGCTTTCATGCTTGGCACTTAGCAGTTTGACTGATCCCGTGAATCCCAAAATCTCATCAACAGCTGTAGAAAAAGTATTTGCAGCACATTTGATACTCTTTTTGTTCATCCCAGTACCTCCACCCGCCCCAGCAGGCCCCTGTTGCAGAACTGAACAGCACCCTGGCCCAGGAACGCCTCCCGGCCATCCAGCACACCACCAATGGAGCGGGGCAGCATGTGCCCCTTGCTCAACCGGACAGGGGCCAGACTGGGTGTCCCCGGCTCATGGAGCGAAGGAGTGCTCTCTTGGCAGGTCATCATCGTTCTGTTGGCGCGTCTGCTTCGGCTTTTCACCTTGGCGAGGGGCATGGGCATTCATCCGGTGTCACCGGGGGTCAGGTTGTAGGCTCGCCACCAGCAGGTGACGACCATGGGTCATGGGCCTCAACACAGTACCCCATCGGTGGACCGCCTTCCCCGCACAGGGTCTTCAGGCTCCCTATGATGGGAGAGAACGCCATTGTATGGATGCCCTCCCTTCCCCCGGAACTCCTGACCCAATGGTTGCAGCCCGGCGCCCTGGTGGCTGGCGCTGTTGGCGGCCTGGTGCTGCTCATCAGCGCTTTCCGCAATCTCAGGGCTGAGCTGAAGGAGGAGATGAAGGAACTCAAGCAGGAGACGAGGGAACTGAAGGAGGAGATGAGAGCCAGTGAGGCCAGGTTCAACAAGCGCATTGACGAGGTCAGGACTGAGATGAAGGAAGAGGTGAGGGCCAGTGAGGAGAGGGTCAACAGGCGCATTGACGAGGTGAAGGAAGAAATGAAGGAAATCAAGGCCTTGCTGATCCAGGCCCTGCAGCCTTCACTGGCGGCCAAGCCTTGAAGCCCTGGCCTCTTCGTTGGTGGGCAGCCCCCCGCACAGGGTCTTCAGGCTCCCTATGATGGGAAAGAACGCCGTTGGTTGATGCCCTCCCTCCCCCCGGAACTCTTGACCCAGTGGTTGCAGCCCGGCGCCCTGGTGGCTGGCGCTGTTGGCGGCCTGGGGCTGCTCATCAGCGCTTTCCGTAACCTCAGGGCTGAGTTGAAGGAGGAGATGAGGGAACTGAAGGAGGAGATGAGAGCCGGTGAGGCCAGGGTCAACAAGCGCATTGACGATCTCAGAACGGAGATGAAGGAAGAGATGAGGGCGGGTGAGGAGAGGGTCAACAGGCGCATTGACGAGGTGAAGGAGGAGATGAGAGAGGTCAAGGAAGAAATGAGGGAACTCAAGGCCTTGCTGATCCAGGCGCTGCAGCCTTCACCGGCGGCCAAGCCTTGAGCTATGGGCCAGGGACCGGCAAGCACCGCTAAGGCCCGCGGCCTCAAAGTCGAGCGGGCCAGGCTGAGCCCCTTCGGCAAGCAGTAAAGCTGGTCCTCGCCCGGATCCGCCCTCTTCTCCGAAGCGGCGGCCAAGCCCGTTCCCGGCAGCCCAACGGCCGGGCCGTATCCATTGGTTTGCGTTCCGGTCTGGGGCAAACCTCACACCGGTAGTTGGCGGTGGCAAAGGCGAGAGAATGCTAAACTGACTACACCCAATCCCTGCAATGGCCTCCGGTTCTTCAGCAACAACCCAACCGGCAGACCAGGCAAAAACCATGCCGAGCCTTGGCGACGTCACGCACAAGTGGCGGCAGTGGCTGGCCCCTGGCGTGGTGGTGGCTGCCGTTCTGGCCATGGGTTCTCTGCAAAGGGCGGATATCCGGGAGTTCACAGTGGACACCCGGGCAGACATCCAGGAGTTCAGGACCGCAGTGCGTGCGGACTTTCAAGGGATCAACGACCGCATTGACCGGGTCAACGAACGTATGGATCAGCTTGACAACCGCATGAATCAGGTCAACATTCGTATGGATCGGATTTACCAGCTTCTGCTGCCTTGAGGCAAGCAAGCCCATGGCGTTAAGCCATGAAACTCACTTCACTGTCACCCAGCGGCCGCCTTGAACGGATCAAGAGGGCGAGCCTTCTTGGCAGTGCGGGCCATAGGCTGGGTTGTTGGACTTGACTCTGCACAAGGCAGAAGTGGCGCAGGAATCAGAGGTGCAGATGCCACCAGACGAGGTTCAATGGCCAGACAGATCCAGTCTGGTCACTGGGTTTTATTAAATCTGGAATTCACCGCATTGGTTCAATCCCAGGTTTAATGGCTTACAGGTCGTTGCCTGTCTCAGCAGGATGCCACTGGGCACCCCTGGTCCTGCCTTCGACACGGATGCGCCCGCTGGCCTTCAGCCGCCTGAGCAATGTGCTTATCTGGGGTCGCGTCTTGTTGGACAAGACCTGTTCAAGCTCGCCTATGGTTGCGCCTTTTGAGCCGCAGTTCCTGATGTGCTGGAGGACAAGCTGCTGATTATGACCCTCTTCAAGCCCTTTGCGAGGGGTGTAGGCACCTGCCTCGCCCATGGGCTGGTAGAGGGCGCGTGACAGCATGTAGCGGACACCACGGCCTCTGCCAGTTTTCTCAATCACACCGCAGTCAACCAGTGCAGAGGCGAGGTTGCCTGTCAGTCACCCCCAGAACCAAATTACCACCACCCTCGTTAGCGAGCGCGACACAGTAACTGAACAACTTCTCATGATCAAAATTTCCCTGAGCCTCCTTGAACTCAGGATGCTCGTTCTCTGGCCTACCCATCGCGTCACGCAATTGTTGTTCTGTGGTGATGGGTTGAAGTTGAGTCAACGGGGTTCCTCCGCCCTCTCCAGCAGGCTCTTGATGCTGAACTGAATGGCGCTCTGCTCAAATGGCGGCTCCCGTGTATCAAGGGCGCCATAGATGTAACGTGGACGGCCGGCGACGCTACTCTCCACCTGGACAATGGCCAGAATAAATTTCCCGGGTTCATGGAGCGAGGTGATGACCTCCTGGCGGGTGATCATCACTGTATCGGCCCCATCGACCCGGCCTTTTACCTCAATAAAGCGCATGTGGTCGGTGTCCGGATCATGGGAGGCGATGTCGTAGCCGACTTTCTGGGCAGAGACATCCTCAGGTTGGTTGCCCAACGCCCGCTCGGTGGCCATGACAGCGTCCATGGCCTTGCCTTCGATCACGCGACGGGCTGTTGGGTCCCCAGACAGCCTGGACCCCACGCTTTGATCCTTCTCTGCAGGGATGCGCTCCCGCAGGAGGCCGCGGGGCACAACAATCATGCCACCGCGAATCCGCGGCAGCTGGGACGAGATAAAGCGTTCCTGCTCGATCAGGTGGAGGCGTCGCTCGAGACGCTCAGCCAGATCCTCCGCGCGCCGTTCTGCATTGCGCCAGTTGAGGCCCGTCCTCCTCCCGGCCCTCTCCTGCTCCTTGAGGGCAAAGGCGCGGGAGTCCCAATGATTGATCTCGCTGCGGAGGCGGGCCTTCACCTCCTGCTCCACCTTATCGATTTCCGGCCCGCGACGGTTGCGCACCTCTGCCACATGGTCCCGTGCCAGCGAGACCGTGGCGAACTGCATCACCTTCTTCTCCAGATCGGAGCAGAGCCAATCCTCCTTGAGGCGATCTTCCACAGCCTCGATTTCAGGGCGCGCCGCGGGCCGTAAATTGAGGTGTGGCGCAATGCCCGCGTTGGCCACCTGGCCTGACGGATCAACGGCGGTGAACTGGAGTTTTTGAGAGACGACGTTGGGCTTGCCAGAGTTGGTGGGACGGCCGTCCTGAACGCTGTGCTCCAACAAGAAGAGGGCAGAGACGGTGTTGCCGTCATCCGTGTCGTCAACGAGCACTGCACCTTGCTGCATCAGGTGATCATTTTGCTCACACACCACGCTGATGACCGCCTCAAGCAGGGGATGGCCCGGGTGAACAAAGGTGGCGACGGGCTGCTGGTTGATCTTGTCCTTCTCAAAGCAGATGCGCTCATATTTCTTTTGCAGCAGCGCTCCGGAACCCATCTGCCGATCTTGCTGGCGCAGCCTCAGCGGCACATGGGTGATTTCCCAGCGACCTTCTTCCCGGCCCTTGATCTGGCCACCGAGGCGCCGGAACGCTGCCAGGAAAAAGCTCTGGATGTGGTGGGGTTGTAAGCGCTGGGCCTCTGCTCGCTCCATGGCCAGACGCAGATCCTGGACACGGGCTTGGGGCATCGTGTCACGGGTGAGCTGTCGTTTTTCCAGCAGGTTCAGAAGGTGGCGTTGATCCACGGCCCCATCCACGGCCTGGAAGAGGTGGGCCTTGACGTCCTCCTGTTCTCCGTACTGGATGGCCTCAAATAAAAGATCCTTCAATGCACGCTCTTCAAACAGTTCGCCGAGCACGTCGTAGACACGTCCCCCCAGGGCTTGACGGGCAACCTCAAGCTTTTCCAGCAGGCGAGCGTAGACCTGGCCTTCGCGAGTGTCTTTTGCAACCAGATTCCAAAGATGACAGACTTCAACTTGACCAATCCGGTGAATACGTCCAAAGCGCTGCTCAATTTTATTGGGATTCCAGGGTAAGTCATAGTTGACCATCAGGTGACCGCGTTGGAGGTTCACCCCTTCGCCTGCAGCATCGTTGGCAACGAGAACCAGCAGGTCACGATCCTGCATGAACCGTTCCACCACCTTGCGCCGTACCTCCCGATTCACACCGCCATGGATGACCGCAACTGCGTCAGGCCGTCCCAGCCGAGCCTCCACTTTCTTCCGTAGATAGTCCAGCGTGTCCCTGGCTTCCGTGAAGATGATCAGCTTGCGGCGATGGCCGTCCGGATCCAGCATGGGGCTGTCGTCAAGAATGCGGTTGAGTTGCTGCCACTTGGCGTCTGTTCCGGACTGCAAGACACCAAGGGCCTTCGCCTCAAGGCCTTGTAACGTCTCCACTTCGATGTCGAGTTGCTCCAAGGTCTCCGCTGCAGTGACTCCAGTGGAGATGTTCTCCTCAAGATTGCCGACCTCGTCTTGACTGTATTCATCAATATTGCCCAGATCCTCTTCGCTGACCAATGCACGATTGAGCGCAAGAGAGCCGTCACGTCCACAAAGCCGCGCCTGGGCGAGCTCCCTCTCCAGCCGTTCACGGCGCCGCTTCAGGGAGTGATAAATTGCAGCGGGACTTGAAGCAAGGCGCCGTTGCAGGATTTGCAGAGCAAAGCTTACGTTATTACGCTTATCTCCTCTGGCAAAGCGCTTTACGCGATTCATCTCGTTGCGCACATATTCCGTGACCACACGATAAAGTTCTGTTTCTTGAGGAGAGAGTTCATACTTCGCTGTGTAGGCGCGTCGCTCAGGAAAGAGTGGGCGGCCGTCAAATTGGCGAAGCTCCTCTTTGGTCAATCTCCGCATCATGTCTTCCACATCAGCAACATGAACGCCACCTCGAAAGGACCCCTCAAAGCGGTCTCCATCCAGCAGCGCCATGAAAAGCTGAAAGTCCTTTTCCTTGCCGTTGTGTGGCGTTGCCGTCATTAACAGGAAATGTCGACAAACCCGACTCACCATCTGGCCAAGTTGATAGCGTTTTGTGGTCTTGACTTCTCCTCCAGAGTAAGTAGCAGACATACGATGGGCCTCGTCAACGATCATCAAATCCCATTCAATTGATGACCTCAGCTTTTCTTGAAGATTACTGTTGCGTGCAAGAACATCCAGGCGGGCGATCAGGTAGTTTTTATCGTTGAAGGGATTGCCAGAACGGGAACCCTCAACCATGTCACGTGTCAGGATGTCAAATTCCAGCTTGAACTTCTCCCCAAGCTCGTCCTGCCACTGCTCCACCAGGCTGCCGGGAGCCACCACCAGACAACGCTCCAGGTCGCTGCGGGCCATCAGTTCCTTGATCAACAGCCCGGCCATGATCGTTTTCCCGGCACCCGGGTCGTCCGCCAAGAGAAACCGCAACGGCTGACGTGGAATCATTTCACCGTAAACCGCGGAGATTTGATGGGGCAAGGGCTCCACAAGACTGGTATGAATCGCCAGATAGGGATCAAAAAGGTAGGCCAGCTTGATGCGGTTGGCCTCCGTCACCAGACGCAGCAACGCTCCATCACCATCGAATGACCACCGGCGCCCACGGCTCTCGATGGCAATGCGATGCTCATCATCGCGGTAGAGGGTGGTCTCGGCAATGGGGCCAGCGGAAGGCCGATAGACCACTGTGACGGCCTGGTTGCCGATCCATTCCACCGACACCACGTCCACGGATCCACCGGGAGCAAGCCCGAGCACCCTTGTGCCCGGCTTGATGTCTTCCAGCACGCTCATCCTGAAGCACAGCCTGGCAAGGGGGAAGACTACACCAACCAGGCCACCAGGACTTGGACCCGTCAGGGCCCATCACTGATCCAAGCAGTCCAGGGGTAGGCCCAGGGCAACCGCCTCCCGATAGAGTGCTTGCTGGGCAGGGATGTCCCCGTTGCGGCGTGCCAACTGGGACCGCACCTGGAGAGAGTCCATGAGGGTCTGTCGACGGGCCTGGGTGCTGTCCCGGAGAACCTGCCTGTTGTGAGTGTTGCTTCCTGCCATGGGTCTTCTCTGTGGCGTTAGCCACCTACCCTACCGCAACTAGCCCATGCCGGCACGGTACAGCGTGAGCACGTCCGCCATGGCGCGAATACGCCCTACGGTTTGGGTGAGTTGACGAGCACTGTGAAGTTCAATGCTCAGGTCGATGCGGGCAGGCTTGCCGCGACTGGTGCGTACGCGAGCATCCAGCACGTTGATATTGGCATCGGAAAGGCGCGTGAGAATGTCTTTGAGCACGCCAACACGGTCCATCACGTCAATTTTGAGACGCACAGGATAGGTGTTGTCTTCAGGGTGTCTGGGGTTCCATTGCACGGGCAGGCGGCGTTCCACAGGAATCCGTTCCACGTTGTCGCAGTCTTGTCGGTGAATTGTGAGGCCATGGTTGCCCAACGATACAGCGCCAACGATGGGTTCCTGGGGGAGAGGCGTACAACAACCAGCCAGACGAAAATCCAGGCCGTCCACGCCCAGAATCGGATTACCCTGCAACTGATCCGCCGTGGCACTCAGCTCGCGAGTGGATAGAGGCGGGGTGGGGGTAGGATCGCGCTTGGGCTGCGACCCATGGTGGGCCTGGAGACGAACTTCTTCCCTTAGACGGTTGGCAACCTGGTGAATGGTGAGTGCGCCAAAGCCGACAGCGGCCAGCAGGTCGTTGACTGTGTAAAGATTACAGCGCTCAGCCACCTTCTGCATGGCTGAGGATTTTAACAGTTCCTCCAGACCATGGCGACCCAGCTCATGCTCCAGCATATCTCGGCCACGATTAATATTTTGATCTCGATGACTGGCCTTGTACCATTGACGGATACGATTACGGGCTGTTGGTGTGGCAACAAAGTTTAACCAATCCAGACTGGGATGAGCATTGCGTTCTGTGATGATCTCAACAATATCGCCATTTTTCAAGGGGGCGGACAGGGGCACGATGCGGTCGTTGACGCGTGCGCCATTGCAGTGATGTCCCACTTCAGAATGGATACGATAAGCAAAATCCACGGCTGTGGAACCACGCCGTAGACCCAACACGTCTCCTTTAGGGGTAAAGACAAACACCTCATCATCAAATAAATCGTCTTTAATGGAAGCCAAATAGTCCTGACCGTCGCCATCTGCAGCCTCCTGCTGCCAATTGAGAAGCTGGCGCAGCCAGTTGAACCGCTCCTCCGCCTGCCCACTGGCAGGGGAGCCTCCTTCCTTGTACTTCCAGTGGGCAGCAATCCCGTATTCCGAAACCTGATGCATTTTCCGGGTACGAATCTGCACCTCAAGCGGCCGTTGGTTGGCAATAACAGCGGTATGTAGTGATTGGTAGCCATTGGGCTTAGGTAAACCAATATAGTCCTTAAAACGACCAGGAATGGGACGGAAAGTATCGTGAACCACAGCAAGTGCTCGGTAACAGCTCTCCAAGCTCTCTGTTAGGACTCGCAGCGCGGCCACATCGTAAATTTCATGGAAGGCCTTATTCTGCCGTCTCATTTTGTTCCAAATACCATAGAGATGTTTGGGACGACCATTCACGTCCACTTGGGTAAGACCGGCCTCAGACAACCGCTGACGTAGCAATTCCACCGTCACCTTGAGCCGTGCTTCCCGCTCACTCCGTTTGACGGCTAACTGTTGAGAGATGTGACGGAACTCCTGTGGATGCAATACCTTGAAGGCCAGGTCTTCCAGCTCCCATTTCAGTTTGCCAATACCGAGACGATTGGCCAAAGGTGCGTAGATCTCCAACGTTTCGATGGAAATTCTTCTTTGCTTTGCCGGTGGTAAAGCTGTTAACGTACGCATGTTATGAAGACGGTCAGCCAGCTTGACCAGGACCACACGAATGTCGCTGGCCATGGCGAGAAACATGCGTCGCAGGTTCTCGGCTTGCTCCTCGGTGCGGTTGACAAACTGAATGCCCCCCAACTTGGTGACGCCGTTGACAAGGGCCCGCACCTCGCCGCCGAACCTGGCCTCAATATCGGCAGTGGTCACACCACAGTCTTCCACCACGTCATGGAGGAACCCTGCGGCAATCACGCTGGCGCCCACGCCAATGTCCCGCAACAAATGGGCAACGGCGAGGGGATGGCTGATGTAGGGCTCCCCACTGGCGCGCTTCTGGCCCTGGTGCTGCTGCCAGGCAAAATCAAAAGCAGCAGCAACCAGAGCAGGACCCTCTGGAGGACCCTGGTGCTGACGTCGTTCCGTTGGCGGCGCCTCCTGCAAGCAGTCCACCAGCCAGGCCGGCAGTGGAATGCCGTAATGCTGCTGCAGCCACTCCCCAGATCTCGGCACAACCCCTCCTCTCCCTTGAGGACCGCAATCGCTGAGAATGGAGGGGCCAGAGCGTTCCAGCACATTACGTGAAGACTGGATCTCCAGATTAGGCCAATCACCACGCTGGTGAAGAATTCCCCAGGGCTCTGCCCTGCCCCAAGCCGGCAGAATGGGGCGACAGATGGGTGCAGGAGCAGGTCCTGATGCAGTTCATTGACCTGGTGCAGATTGAAGTGCAGGCTGGCCGTGGTGGGGACGGCATTGTGGCCTTCCGTCGGGAGAAGTTCGTGCCGGCGGGGGGACCGGCCGGTGGTGACGGCGGGCGCGGTGGAGACGTGATTCTGGAGGCCACCACCAACCTGCAAACCCTGCTGGATTTCAAGTACAAGCGCTGCTTTGCGGCTGGCGACGGCCGGCGGGGCGGCCCGAAAAACCGCACCGGCGCCAGCGCCCCACCCCTGCTGGTGAAGGTGCCCTGCGGTACGGAAGTCCACGACCTGGGCAGCAGCACCTGGCTGGGGGACCTGACCACGTCGGGGCAGCAACTCTGTGTCGCTGTGGGGGGGCAGGGCGGCTTTGGCAACACCCGTTACCTGAGCAACCGCAACCGGGCTCCGGAGCAATGCACCAACGGCCATCCAGGCCAGCAGCGGCAACTGCGGTTGGAACTCAAGCTCCTGGCGGAGGTGGGGTTGGTGGGTTGTCCCAACGCGGGCAAGAGCACCTTGATCCGCGCCCTCTCCGCGGCCCGTCCCAAGGTGGCGGACTACCCTTTTACGACGTTGACGCCCAACCTGGGGGTGGTGCGGCGCCCAACGGGAGACGGCACGGT
The DNA here is from genome assembly GCA_009840445.1 of Synechococcus sp. SB0662_bin_14. Classification (GTDB taxonomy): domain Bacteria; phylum Cyanobacteriota; class Cyanobacteriia; order PCC-6307; family Cyanobiaceae; genus Synechococcus_B. The sequence goes on along the minus strand of VXNS01000084.1, from coordinate 40,307 downwards.
GTTTGCCGATATTCCCGGTCTGATCCAAGGTGCCGCCATGGGCGCCGGCCTGGGGCATGACTTCTTGCGCCACATCCAGCGCACCCGTCTTCTGGTGCATCTGGTGGATGCCACAGCGGAAGATCCCCACAGGGACGCCACCGTGCTGCTGGGGGAGTTGGCAGCCTATGACCCCACCCTGCTGGATCGTCCCCGCCTGCTGGCCCTGAACAAGAGTGACGCGGTGGATGCCGGCCGATTGGAGCAACTGACCGTAACCCTCAGCCAACACTTCCAACAGCCCTGCCATCAGATTTCCGCCGTCACGGGCCAGGGCCTGGAGCCGCTCAAGCAAGACGTCTGGGACCTCCTGGCAACCTGCACCTGACATCAGCCCGGCGGTGGCGGGCTCTCGGAATGCAGGGCAGCGGCCCAGGGGCGAAAGAGCGGGAAGAGGGACGGGGCCGCAACGGTCAACAAGGGATAGCTCACCGTTGCCAGTTGGGCGCCGGGGGTGGCGGGGAAAGGGTGCCCCGCCAGTGGCTCAACGGGACAGCCCAACTCCTCCAGCACCAGCCAGGCGGCGGCCAGGTCCCAAATCTTGGGGGAGGCCTCCAGGGCGCCGAGACTTTGCCCCAAGGCCACGCCGGCCATATTGGTGCTGGCCACACCGAACATGCGCAACTTGCAAGGGAAGCGGTGGTGTGAGCGACGCTGCAAGACCACCATGCTGCGGGTGCAGAGGCTGGCGCAGGCATTGGGGGTGATCACGTCCGTTGGCGGTTGCAGGCGACAGCCGTTGCGCTCCACCCCTTCTCCCCGCACCACGACGATCCGCTGGCGCAGCGGGGGAATCTCCAACCACCCCATCACGGGACGGCCCCGGTGCAGCAGGGCCAGGGAGATGGTCCAGTGGGGGATGCCGTAGGTGAAGTTCGTGGTCCCGTCCAGGGGATCCAGGATCCAGGCCCACTCCTGCTGCGGTACCCGTGTGTTGCCCTCTTCGCTCAGCACCCCCGTGGCGGGGAACCGGTCCTGCAGCCACTGGCTGATGGTCTCGTCACTCCAGCGGTCACAGGTTGTGACTAGGGAGCCGTCGGCTTTCCTCTCGGCCCCGATCTGGCCAAAGTCCGCCATCTGCCGTGCGGCCACTTGATCCAGAAGAGGACCCAGTTGCTCTTGCCAGGCGGCGATGGTTCTCTCCATGGGACAACCTCAGTCCAGTTCCAGAGCCAGCACCTTGGCCAGGGTGCCGGCCGTGTCCCCACGGAATTGATGCACACGCACAGCACCCAGAGACCATGTGGCGGCAGCCATGATGAGGACCTCTATGAACAGCACGAAGCCATAGGCAGGGAAGGCCGGCGGCAGCCAGTTGGCCCCCAGTCCATCAGGGATCAAGGCATGGCCAAGGTCCAGCAGACCCCCTCCCATGAGTTTGCCCAGTGCCCGGGACAAGGCCTGAGCCAAGGCCCAGGCCCCCACAAACGTGCCGGCGGCCTCCGGCAGCGTCAAATCCAACATGAGAGAGAGGGTGGCATTGGTGGCAATGCCCGCGGCAAGACCGAACAACACCATCACCACCTGCAACACCGGCACCTGACCGGTACACCCTGCCAGAAGTAATAACGCCAGCGAGAAGGTGGTCAACTGGCAGCCCAGACGAGAACAGGCCATCTTCCCCAGTCTGGGGGTGATCAGAAACCCCGCCAGGAGCAAGCCCAGCAGTGTGCCGGTTCCCCAGAGGGCGTTCAGGATGGTGCTTTTGGAAATGGGCAGACCAAAGACGTCCGCCCCGTAGCTCTCCAGGATGGGGTCCTGGAGGAACACCCCCAGGGCAAACAACACCAGGAAACCAAAGAACACAAAGGTCTGGCGGCTGGAGGTGAGCAAGGCCCACGTGCGCGGCAGGGTCATCACCTGTTCGGGGGGCCGGTTCCCACTCCGGGAGCCGCCCCGGGGCTCCATTCCCCAGCAGGCCACGATGGTCAATGCCACCACCACCAAGGCAAGCTGGATCATGAAGCGTTGCAACGCAGGTTGCAGCACTGCTGGATCCGTCACCCCGTCCACGCTGCCGAGGGTGATGGAAATGCAAATGGCCCCCACAATGATGCCCACGGTCAACATGCACCAGATGATGCCAACGGCGCGGGGACGTTCCTGTTCCGTGGTGCGGTCAATGACCAGGGCCAGGTAGGGGGTCGTGGCCATGGCCACAGCCAGCCCGAACAGGGCAAACAGTCCGCAGAGCGCCGTGGCGCCACCCCAGAAGGCACGGCTGTTGTCCGTTGCAATGGCGTTGCCCACAAAAAAGATCAGCGGGACGGAGAGCACCGCGATGAGGCAATACAACACGGAACCGGTCACCACGTAGGGAACCCGATAGCGTCCTTGAAACGGCCGTGCATCGGAGACCTGGCCAAACAGCACTCGGCTGGGGGCCACCAACTGCTCAAAGGCCAGGGCGCCGCCCACCAGCAAACCGGGGAATGCCAGTTCGGTGAGCATGATGCGGTTCAACAGGCCCGCAAAGACCACCGCCATGGTGCCCAGGCAGCCTTGGAACAAGCCGAGCCGCAGCACCTGCAGCAGGGACAAGCCCGATGGACTGGCCGGGGGGTCATGGGAAGGGGCCATGGTTCTGCGACCTGGGGGCCGGGAAGGTGTGCTCTGGGGAGCAGGCTAGGGCTGGACCGATAAACCTGTATAACGGTGCAACTGGGCCAGGCTCAGGTTGTAGTCCAGGACGGCCTGAGCGTGGGCAACGGCGGCCCGGGTCAGGGCGTTTTGCTGGTCAATCAAGTCTTGCTGGGTGCCAACGCCGGCCTCGTAGCGGGCAGTGGCGAGATTCAGGATCTCCTGCTGAGTCGCCACCTGTCGAGCACGCAACTCCAGCGTGTCCCCCTGGGCATGGACGGTGTGGAAGGCCCTCTCCACCTGCTGCTGGAAAGCGTTGCGGGCTTCCGCAAAGAGGTGCTCCTGCCTTTGGGCCGCCAGGCTCCAGCGGCGAGCACTGGCCTGGGCAGTCCCCCCATCGCTGAGGGGCATCGCAAAGCGCAGGCCCAGAGCCGTGGAGATCCTTCCCCTGAACTGGCTTTCAATGGTGGAGGCGCCGGAGAGGACGTTGCCGGACGCCTGACTCCAGGCCCCCATCACAAAGAACGAGAGGGTGGGCTGCAGCGCCGCCAGAGCCTCCTTGGCCCGCTCCTCCCGCTCCTGGATGGCGGCAAGAAACTGTTGTAACTCTTCGCGGCTCGCAAAGGCGGCGGCCAGGCTCTCCTCCAGGGTTGCGGTCCAGCGTCCCTGCCGCCTATTGGCGTCCCGGGCAGTGGGCACCACCCCCTGGGGCAGGTTCAGCACCCTGGCCAAGCGGCGGCGGGTGATGGTCTGCTGGGCCTTGGCGCTGGCCAGCAATGCTTCATCCTCAGTCAACTGGGCGTGGGCCTGAAGCACGTCCAGGCGGGCAGCCACGCCAGCCCCATGGCGCGCACCGCTGATCTTCAAGTTGGACTGGGCAGCCTGAACCGCCGCCAAGCGCAGGTCCACTTCCGCGTCGGCCCGTTGGAGTTCAACGTAGGACTCCGTCGCTTGTAGCTTCAGGTCACGGTGCAAGAACTGGCGTTGCAGCTTCACCTGATCAAGTTCGTGGCGCTCGGCGGCAATGCGGGCGTCCCGCTGGGGGTCTCTCCACAACCAGGTTGCCTCCAGGTTCAGGTTCGTTTCCAGTTCGCCACGGGGATAGGAGGTCTCCGGGCTGTACTGGTACTCCAGCGCCAATGCTGGCAATCCCGCGGATGACTTCAGGGTGGCTTGCGGTTTCCAGGCACTTAAGGAGGCCTCCAACCGGGCCTCTCGCGATTCCACCTCAAGCGCCGCAGCCTGCAGGGCAGGGTGATTCACTTCAGCCAGTTGCTGGGCCTCTTCCAGGGACAAAGGCCGTAGCTGTTGATCCGCCATGTGGTCCGGCAATTGCGGTCCGGCCAGGGGCGGCGGCGGCGCCAGATCCGCCAAAGACGCTGGTAGTGGCTCCGCCGCCACGCCCGCCAGCGGTTGCGCACTAGCCAACAAGGCACCCACAAGGAAACGGGGCGTCCATTGACCAGACCGTTGAAACACGTGGCACAAGACAGGGAAGGGCATCAAGCCTAGGGAAGGTAAGCGCCAGTTGATGCTGACGGTACCAGGAGAGTGGAGCAATGAATCCCTGCTCGGCATCCACCGCGGCTGCAGCCGACACCAGCACCGACACGGTTGCTGGCCAATGGGGCCTTGGAGCGTCTCGACACCGCATTTGATCCTGCATGCTCGCTGGGTCAATCGGTCTTCAAAGCCATGGCTCCTGATCAGGGCCGTGACTCTCGCTGTCCTGGCAGGAGGCCGGCCGGCGGTGGGGAGGATGCTCCCAGGCGTCCCAAATCTCCCGACCAGGTCCCTGATCACCACCTGAGGACTCACCATGGGGCACATGCCCCTGCCGCCGCTGTCGCCTTGGGCTTGGGTTGCCATGGTTTTGGGGCAACGGGGCGTTGTGGAGCCAGTCTTCCAACTGGCGACCTGCCTGAACGGTGGTCTCCTGGAGCCGCTCCCGCCACCGTTGACTTGTCTGCAGCGCCTGGGTGCGCAGACCAGCCCGGACCAGGGGCAAGTCGTCCAAGGCGCCCACAGCAACCACCACCCGGCCCGGCTGTTGATCCAGAACGGTGTTCGGTTGCAGTCGCCAACGGCTGGTGCCCGGCAGGCGCGGATCACTGCGGGCCACCAGATAGTGGGCAACGGCGCCGGTTTGAAGACTCAGCACGGCATCCACCACGCAGCCCAGGGCCAAGCCGTCATGGCTGTAGAGATGGGCCCCCATGCTGGTGGGCAGCAAGTCCAGGGTGCTCTGCTGGGTCCGGGCCGGGGTCTCGCTCACCACCGCCACGTCCCCCTGCAGATGGCGCAACTGGTTGAGGCGCCATACGGAGCGGGTGGGTCCGAAGCTGGTGGGGCGACTGGCCCAACCCAACACCCGATGGGCCGGTGGATGCATCCATACTTGATGCCCCACCCCGTGGTCAGCCCCCTGGTCGCCCTGAACCCTGGCCCGCAACAGGGTGCTCACCGGAAACTCTTGGGGCAGCGCCATGGTGGTGTCGCAGCAGGGACGAATTCCCCAATGGTAACGGGGCATCCCGGGACATTCCACGTTACCCGGCAGGCGTTACCCGGCGAAGCGCCAGCGCTCCACGCTGATGGAGCCGTCAAAGCCGGGGAGGGGGGGATGGCATTTGCGCAGGACGAGACGAACCGGCCATGGCCCGTAGATCTCCCCCACCTGATCCAGAAGTTGTTCGGAGAAGCACTCCAGGGTGTGGCACACCACCTGCTCGGCACAGGCCTGGATGGCGGCAACGGCCTGGCCGTAGTCCACAGTGAGGGATAGATCGTCGGACCGGCCAGCGGGAGCCAGATCGAACCAGATGGTGAGGTCCACGACAAACCACTGCCCCAGGCTGCGTTCTTCCGGCAATACCCCCACCCGTGCCCATATCTTCAGGCCTTCCACGTGGATCGCATCGCCACGGGCTGCCTCCCAAGGGTTGTTGCTGTGCATGGATTTCAAGCCTCCAGGAGATTGCGATGGGAGAAGCGCTGCTCACCACAGGCAAAGGGGGCCACGGTGTGGCCATGGCCGCGGAGGCGATAGCGATAGGTCACCAACCCCTCCAGGCCCACAGGTCCCCGGGGGGGCATGGTCTGGGTGCTGATGCCCACCTCGGCGCCCAATCCATAGCGGAAGCCGTCGGCAAAGCGGCTGGAGCAGTTGTGAAACACCCCGGCACTGTCCACGGTGCCGAGGAAACGGGCAGCAGCAGCCTCGTCGTCCGTGCAGATCACGTCCGTGTGGCGGGAACCATGGCGGCGAATGTGCTCCAGGGCGGCCTCCAGGTCCTCCACCACCCGCACCGCCAGGATCAGATCCAGGTATTCATGCCCCCAGTCCTCCGGGGTGGCCGCTTCGGGCACACCCAATGCCCTGGCCTGCTCATCCCCCCGCAAGGTCACGCCGGCCGCTGTGAAGGCTGCAACGGCCGGTGGCAAAAACCGCCGGGCCACATGACGATGCACCAGGAGCGTCTCAATGGCGTTGCAGGCTGCGGGATATTGGGTTTTGGCGTCCAGGGCCACAGCAACGGCCATGTCGATGTTCACCAGTTGATCCACATAGAGGTGGCAAACCCCGTCAGCGTGGCCCAGCACGGGGATGCGGGTGTTGTCCTGGATGGTGCGCACAAAGGCGTTGGAACCACGGGGCACGATTAAATCCACCAGATCGTCAAGCCGGAGCAAGGCCATGGTCTCCTCGCGGCTGGTGAGCAGGTCCAGGCTGTTGGGGTCCACGGCACTGCCGGCCAGGCCCTCCTGCAAGGCTGTGACAATGGCCTGGCACGTGTTCAACGCTTCCCGGCCACCCTTGAGGATGGCGCCGTTGCCCGAGCGAACGGCCAGAGCGGCAATCTGAATCACCGCATCGGGGCGAGACTCAAAGACAACCCCCAACACCCCCACGGGAACGGTCACCCGTTCCAACTCCAGCCCTGCCGCCAGTTCCCGGTGCAATTGCCGATGTCCGACGGGGTCCGGCAGCGTGGCCACCTGCCGCAAGCCCTGGATGCAACCAGCCAGTTTGGCCCCGTTGAGCTTGAGGCGCGCCAACAAGGGCGCCGCCAGGCCCTCCCGGACGGCGGCCTCCTGGTCCACCGTGTTGGCCGCCACAATGGCCCCCCCATGGCGCTCCAAAGCAGCAGCCATGGCCTCCAGGGCGGCGATGCGCTGTCCGTTACTGCGCCTGCCCAGGGCCAGGGCACTGCGGCGCACCCGCTGGGCACGATGGCGCAGGAAGTCCGCTGGAGGGTTAATCACGGGCAAAACGTGCGATGGAGCAAGCGTTTCGTGAGCTTAGGAAACCTCTGGACAACTCCTCAAGCAAGGGTCTTTACAATCCCAGACGTTGCCAAATCCGATCCAGGTTGTTCTGGTGCTGTTGAGGAGAAAAACAGGCCGCCAGCGCATCCCCGCTCAGGCAGGTGGTCACCCGTGGATCAGCGGCCAGACTGGCCTGGAAGTTGCCGCCCGGCTGGTTCCAGGCCTTGTGGGCATGGTGTTGCACCAGGGCATAGGCCTCCTCGCGACCGAGACCAGCGGTCACCAGCGCCAGCAGCACCTGCTGGCTGAAGATCACCCCGCCGTAGATGGTCATGTTGCGGAGCATGGTCTCGGGGTAGACCACCAGGCCAGCCACCACGGCAGTCGTCTCCCGCAGCATGAAGTGGAGGGTGATGGAGCAATCGGGCAGGAGCACCCGCTCGGCGGAGCTGTGGCTGATGTCCCGCTCATGCCAAAGGGGCATGTTCTCCAGGGCCGCCATGGCATAGCCCCGCAGGAGCCGCGCCAGGCCGCTAATGCGTTCACTGCGGATGGGGTTGCGCTTGTGGGGCATGGCGGAACTGCCCTTCTGCCCCTTGGCAAAGTGTTCTTCCACCTCCAGCACGTCGGTCCGTTGCAGGTTGCGGATCTCCGTCGCGAAACGATCCAGCGTTGACCCCACCAGGGCCATGGTCTGCACATACTCGGCATGGCGATCACGGCTGATCACCTGGGTGCTGACGGTGTCGGCGGTGAGACCCAGTTGGGTGCAGGCCAGGGCTTCCACACGGGGGTCAACGTTGGCGTAGGTGCCCATGGCCCCACTGATCTGCCCCACGGCCACCACCTGCTCCAGCCTGGTCAGCCGCTCCTGGTGGCGCCCCACCTCCGCCAGCCAGCCAGCCAACTTGAACCCCAGGGTGATGGGTTCCCCGTGGATGCCGTGGGAACGGCCGATCATGGCCGTGTGCTTGTGGCGCTGAGCCTGTTGGCGGATGGCGGCCGCCAGCTTGCCCAGTTCTTGTTGCAGCAGCGCCACCGACGCCTTCATTTGCAGCGCCAGGGCGGTGTCCAGCACATCGCTGCTGGTCATGCCCAGGTGGATGTAGCGTCCCGCGCTGCCCACCTGCTCGTTCAGGTTGGTGAGAAACGCAATCACGTCGTGGCGCACCTGGGCTTCGATCCGGAGGATCCGCTCCACCTGGAAGCCGGCCTTGGCCCGGATGTGCTCCATGGCATCGGGGGGAATCCGCCCCAGTTGGCAATTGGCCTCGCAAGCAGCCAGTTCCACCTCCAGCCAGCGCTGGTAACGGGCTTCATCGCTCCAGATGGCTGCCATCTCCGGGAGGGTGTAGCGTTCAATCACGATCCGGCCACAACACAGTGGATAACTTACCGACCCACTGAGAGGAGGAGATCATCGGGCCGGGATTCAGGATTACGGTCGCAACACATGGGCCATGGGACAAGGACAGATGCGGCTGGATCAACTGTTGGTGGAGCGGGGCTTGGCCCCCAGCCGCCAGCAGGCCCAGCGCTTGATTCGGGCGGGCCGGGTGCGCAGTGGCGCCCGAATCCTGGACAAGCCTGGCCAGGCCACCCGTTGCGGTCTGACCCTGCAGGTGCAGCAGCAGGCCCGGTTTGTCTCCCGCGGCGGTGAGAAGTTGCTGGGAGCCATCCGTGCGTTTGGGTTGCAGGTGGCGGGGCGCACAGCCTTGGATGCCGGCATCTCCACCGGTGGCTTCACGGATTGCCTGCTACAACAGGGCTGCCGGCGCATCTATGGGGTGGACGTGGGCTATGGGCAGGTGGCGTGGCGTCTGCGTCAGGATCCGCGATTGGTGCTCAAAGAACGCTGCAACCTGCGTTACCTCACCCCCGCCATGCTGTATGGACCTGACGATGTCTGGGCCGATCTGGCAGTGGCCGATCTTTCCTTCATTTCCCTGGGCCTGGTTTTACCGGCGCTGAAGGCCCTGTTGAAACCGCCCCGGGAGGCGGCTGTGTTGGTCAAGCCCCAATTTGAAGTGGGGCGGGGGTTGGTGGGCCGTGGCGGGGTGGTGCGGGATGCCCAGGCCCAGGTGAGCGCCATCAAGGCTGTTCAAGCCAAGGCAGACCACCTCAACTGGCGTGCGATGGGGTTGGCGCCCTCACCCGTCAAAGGCGCCGCCGGCAACCAGGAATACTGGCTCCATCTGGTGCAACCCGACAAGGGCGAGGGACAACCCACGATTGAGCCCAAGCAAGTGACGGCAACAGTTCAGTCAGCCCTTGACCAGGACACGTGACCAAGATGCCCAGCGGGCTGCCGGGAGTTGAGCTGAAACCTGGGCCTTAGAGGGCGGTGCTGTCCCGGTCGCCGGTGCGGATGCGCAACACGCTCTCAACTGGCGAGATGAAGATCTTGCCGTCCCCGATCTCACCGGTGCGGGCGGCATTCTGGATGGCATCCACCACCGTTTCCAACTTGTCGTCGTTCACCACCACTTCCAGCTTGAGTTTCTGGAGAAACTCAACGGTGAATTCGGAGCCGCGGTAGCGCTCCACTTGACCCTTTTGGCGGCCAAAGCCACGCACCTCGGTGACCGTCATGCCCACAATACCGGCATTGACCAGGGCAACCTTCACATCATCCAGCTTGAAAGGACGGATAATTGCTTCAACTTTCTTCATGACGTTAGGGAAATACAGAACCAGAAATCCAGGGGGAGAGCAGACCCAACGACGTGTGCCCAGGTCTGCCTACGCTGATGGCAGTGGACTACAGCACACCACACCAGCAGCAGAGCAATCTGAAAGAAATTCGGACAAGGTGTCAGGCTCAAGCTCAACGCGCCCGGCAGCCAAAGAGTCCCAGTGGCAATTTTCAAAGTGCAACTGGAGCCACAGCATTCCCAGAGCACTATGGACAGAAATGCGCTGGGCTGGAGGGGAAGGAAGCCCAGCAGAGGCTAAAGATGCTGAAGATATGGAAGAAGCCACACCGGCCACCGGGCTCAGTAACAGATCCATCAAGGGAAGTGTTGATTCCTTTACCATTAGCGGGGTGCGGCCTCTGTTTTTCAGTAGCTACGGCTACGGAATTAACGCTTCAGCGCTGAAGCGATGCGGGTTTCATAGACTGCTCCCCGATAGCTCACCCGCACAGGATGATCGGACAGGGCATCGGCCTCGTGGCGCGGAGCCTTGTTGAAGTGGATGCCACGGTAGACGTGCTCTACCGGCTGATCACTGAGATCAGGGCGCTGGGTGGTGTCGTAATCAACACCACGATACTTGAGTTGGACCATGAGAGAAACCTCCACAGAACGGGCAGTGCCAGCCATGGACTGGCGAAATCCGCTTTGTTCAAGAGGTGCGTTGCTTCACCGTCGCGGTTTGGCTACTTCCAGCGCACCTGAAGCCGGAGCCATGGGGTGCGCCCAACGTTTTGTCCTCGCCATCACGTCTAGGCCTTCTGCGCTGTTCATGACAAGCACTTTACGGGTTTGTTGACAAATCTTTAGAGAAAATTCGGAAATGCGGCCGACCTTGCCCCCTTGTAGGGTGAAGACCACAGCCCTTCTGGACCAGCTCCTGAACCCTGACCCGGCATGACCGAGCGCCAAACCATAAAGCCCCACTACGGGGAGCGGGCCATTGCTGCCGCTGAGTTGATCTGCTTCGACAACCCCAACCCTGACCGCTCCTACCACGTCGCCATTGAGCTACCAGACTTCACGTGCAAGTGCCCTTTCTCCGGCTATCCCGACTTTGCCGTGTTGCGCCTTCGTTACCAGCCTGGTCCCAAGGTTCTGGAACTCAAGGCCCTCAAGCTGTACGTCAACAGTTGGCGGGACCACTGCATTTCCCACGAAGAAGTGGCCAACCGCATCCTGGACGACTGCGTCGCCGCCTGCTCACCCCGCTGGATGGAGTTGGTGGCTGATTTTTCACCACGGGGCAACGTTCACACGGTGATTACGGTTCACCACGGTCAGCGTCAGTGAGGGCATCCAATAGGCGGGGCAGTGCCTCCCCAAAACCCACCACGTCCCGGTTGCTGATGCCAGCCACGTGAAGACGGCCCTGGGCTTCAACAGCCCAGAGCTTGCGACTGGCCAACACACTCAGACCGCCCCCCAGCAGGGCCACGGCAAATCCTGCATAGACCAGAGGAACGCCCGGATCCCGCTTGATCAGCAAGCCACTGGCGGGTAGAGCACGGGTGATGCGGATGGGCAGGCCATCCACCTCCAGCGGTGGGCCGGCAATCCGCAGGACCCCCAGCCTCTCCCCGTTGTCGTCGTACAGCAGCACAGGCCCCTGCTCACTGGCAACGGTGAGCAACACGGGGTGAGATCCGTCCGGTTGCGTTGGTATGGCGACCCCCCAAACCTGGTCCCCCAGGCTGGGCAGAGGCTGGAGCGGAAACTGCAACTGGGGGCTCCGGCCAAGCTGCACCGTCAGAGCAGCCACCTGCCAGTCAGCCTGGTACACCGTTACACCCCCCAGGCGGGCAGGATGGTTGACGCTGATCTCCACAGGGCGCGTGTCAGCCAGGACGGAGGAAGACAACAGCAGTTGAGAGTGGAACTGCTGCGCCTGACCCCGTGCATCCCGATCCACGGAAAACCCCTGTAACTGAATGGACAGGTGGGTTTCTCCTTGACGGTCCACCAGGTCCAAAGTCCGGCCAGGCGCCAAAAAACGCTCCAGCCGTTGCCCCCCCAGTGCGCCCCAGGCGGCGCCGGTCATCAGCACAATCAAACCCAAGTGAACCAGGAGGGGACCGCTCCGGCCGGCAATCACCCCTTGCCTGGCTGCCAGTCGCCCTGGCTTCTGCTGCACCGTCCAACCCCGCTGCCGCAGAAGTTGACCCAAATGCCGCAGGCTTTTGGGACCCGCCTCCCGTGTGAGTCCAACGCTGTATTGGCTCAATTGATGGGGATGCTGATGGTCCACCCACCGCAGTCCTGCTTGCAGGGCCGGCCATTGGCGGCGGACGCTGCACGTGGTCAAGGAGGTGGCCAGTAGCGCCAGCAATGCGAGAAACCACCCACTGGAGTAGACGTGATCCAACTGCAGAGCCAGGATGGGGGCCGCTGTCAGCAGTCCCAGCCAGGGTTGAGTGTCGTAATGGTCGTGATAGGCGGTGGCGGGCTCGTTTTGGGGTAGGGCGGTGCCCAGGGCGCTGGAGAGGGCAATGAGCAGCAGCAAGCCAATGGCCAGCCGCAGATCGCCAACCAGGGCAAGCAGTCGTCGTCCAAAGCGAAGGACCTGTGGGGCATCTGATGCCATGTCTGATGCCATGGCTTTAGGAGGATATGGGGAGTTGTGAGAGCAAAAGGATGCTGCCAACCGACACCAGGATGGCGCCGCTGAAGCGTGGAATCCACTGGGTCCAGGAACGGAGCGCCAGCAGCCGGGGCAGGGACGCGGCTGCGGTTCCCACCAGGAGCAGTGGCAACACTTGCCCCACCCCAAAGCCCGCCAAAAGCACGGCGCCCAACAGGGGACGGCCGTCACTACCAATCCAGGCCAGAAGCACAGCCAAGACAGGCGTTGTGCAGGGAGAGGCTGTCAGGCCGAAGAACAGACCCGCAGCGGCGGGGACCAGCACCGGGGGGATGCGGCGATGGATCCATGGCCCCGTCGGTCCCGTGGGCCATGCCATGGGCAACAATCCCAGCAGGTTGAGGCCCATGACCAACGCCAGAGCAGCCACCAAGGTTGTCGCCAATGCAGGAATCTGGCCGTAGATCCGGCCCATGAGGGAACTGAGGAGACCAAGCCCCGTCAGGGTGACAACAACGCCCCCAGCAAACGCACTGCTGCGCTGCCAGGGGCGCAGGACCTCGGAGTTGGTTCCCGCCAGAAACGCCATGGTGACGGGCAGAAGGGACAGGGAGCAGGGGCCCAGGGACGTGAGGAGACCCAGGAAGGTCACTACAGCCAGGGTGAGAGGCCACGGAGCGGTGAGGCTGTGGTTCAGCAGGTGCTCTCCCCAACGGGAAGCATCGGCCAGGCCAAAATCCACTGCAGAGGCCAGTAGAGGCACGAGCTTAACCACGCTGATTCTGTTTGAGAGCGTAGCTTTTTTCCGTGCGCTCCAGATTGGCGCGGATGAGGAGTCCTGCCGTGACCAGGCAACTGAGCACGGCGCTCCCCCCATAGCTGAACAAGGGGAAGGGCAGTCCCGTGGTGGGGACTACCCCTGTGGCAACAGCCATGTTGAGAATGGCCTGGCCCACCAGGAGAATGGTGGCCCCACTGGCAACGAGTTGAGACTTCCGATCCAGGCTGGTGCAGGCAACCCGCAGGCCCAGCAAGGCAAACACCAATAGAAAGCAGAGCAGAAGCAGGCAGCCGAGGAAGCCCAACTCTTCAGCATAGACTGCAAAGATGAAATCCGTGGTGTGGAAGGGAAGGTAGTGGAGCTTCTGGGTTGACAGCGCAAAGCCGGCGCCACTCATGCCTCCTGATCCAATGGCCAAAATGCTTTGGATCAACTGATAGCCACTACCCGTGGGATCCGACCACGGGTTCAGGAAGGCAATGACCCGCTGAAGTTGATATGGATTCACCACGAGGCTTGTGACGCCTGCCCCCAGGCCCAGCCCGGCGACACCCATGAGTTGGCCCATGGGCAGGCCGGCGGTAAAGGCCATGAGCCAGAGCAGCAGCCCCAGCAGGGTTGCCGTGCTGAGATTGGGTTGCCTTAAAATCAAAGCCAGGACCACGGCAAAAACACCAATCCAGAACAACCGCTGCACCATCCAGTGGCGCTGCCAATTGGAGAACAGCACGGCGGCCTGGAGAATGACCAGGGGCTTGATCAACTCCGAGGGCTGTATCTGCACGGGGCCGACCACCAGCCAGCGGGATGCGCCGTTGATGGTGACCCCAAAAAAGATGGTCAGCACCAACAGCGCCAGACCGGCCAGCATGCCTACGGCGCTCAGGCGCAACCACTGGCGCAGAGGCTGGCGTACAATGACCAGAAGCAGGCACCAGCCCGTCAGCAGCCAGAACGCTTGGCGCTTGACGTAGTACAAACTGTCCCCCAACTCCTGCTGTGCAGACCACCAACTGGCGGATGCCAGAATAAGAAGTCCCACGAGGCTCCAGAGGGCAGTCAGCAGGAGAAGCAGTCGTGCATCCGCAGGCCAGGCGTCGTCCTGGGAGTCGAGCTTTGGCTTGATCATCGCTACCGTTTCTCCAAATCCCGGGCACAGAAAAAGCCTGGCAAAGCCAGGCTTTCATTGGAATGGCTTGTGGTGGTGGAACCAACTCAAAGCCCAACGTTGTCCTGTTGGCGACCTGCACAAAGCTCGACCTTGAGAACTTTCCCCCCCTGCTTCTGGATGCGCTGCTGCTCAGCGAACCAACTGTCGTAAGGAACCCACTTGGTGAAGTAGGTGTTTTGCAGTTCCCGCTGGGCGCGGATGCTGCGCTGCGTGGGCAGGCAAGCGGTGATCTTGAAAAGACGCATAAAACGTTCCTCACTGCGGGATTCGATCCGCCAGGCGCTCAGCCGCCCAGGCCGGAGCAGATGTAGTCGAAGTACACACCCATCTCTTTGCCGGCATCAGCACCTACCAGGGAGGCGGTGACCTGTTTCATGGCTTGGATGGCCTGCACGGTGGCGCCGATGGGCACGCCCAGGGAGTTGTAGGTCTCGCGAAGACCGTTGAGAACCCGCTCGTCCAGGATGGAAGTGTCTCCAGCCAGCATGGCGTAGGTGGAATACCGCAGATAGTAGTCCATATCGCGGATGCAGGCAGCGTAGCGGCGGGTGGTGTACATGTTGCCGCCGGGGCGGGTGATATCCGAGTAGAGAAGGGCCTTGGCCACGGCATCGCGGACAATGGCGGAAGCATTGGCGCTAATTGTCGCCGCTGCCCGCACCCGCAACTCGCCACTGCGGAAGTAGGATTGCAGCTTGGACATGGAGCCGTCGTCCAGGTAGAGCCCTTGGACGTCGGAGGAGTTGATAACAGACGTGATTGCGTCTTGCATGACCTGAGAAGCGTGGAGAATGGAGGAAGGGTCTGGTAAAATGCGGCGGCCTCAGGACAGGGCGCCAATCACATAGTCAAAGTAGAAGGATGCCTCATCAGCATCCTGGCCACCAAGGAGAGACAGGGATGTGGACTTCATCTCACGCACCGACTCCACAATGGCGTCCAGGGGGGTGCCCAAAGAACGGTACATTTCACGGGCGCCAATGATGCCGATCTCCTCAATGGGGGTGACATCGCCCGAGACAATCCCATAGGTGACCAGACGCAGGTAGTAGTCCATGTCACGCAGACAGGCGGCAGTCATGTCTTCTCCATAGGCATTACCGCCCGGAGAGATGACGTCGGGGCGCTTCTGGAACAACTGGCTGCCAGCCTGCTTGACGATGCGCTCGCGATTTTCGCTAAGAGCATTCGCTACTCGCAGCCGCTGGGCGCCGCCAGAGACAAAAGACTTGATTTGATCCAGTTCACCGGGGCTCAAGTAGCGGGCCTCGGCATCGGCGTTAATGATCGAATTGGAGACGATGCTCATTCGGTTCGGCCTCGAAGCGTACGGTCTCTCCTGAGAGGACCAGGGTTGGGGGGATTGGTAAAGATTAAGACAAGCTGAACCGGTCATGGGGGACCAGGTAGAGCCGCCTTGGCCAATGCCTAAAGGACATTAGGCGATTTATGGCAGCCGGCAGCGGTCCCGTCCCTGATTCCGTAACAAATACAAGGCAAGTAACGTTTGATTGCCGTTCCACAGGCCGTCCCATGGCAGCCGTTGGCCAGTTCCCGTGCTGACCGTCTTTCCGGTAACCAGGCCCCGTTGCCGAAAATCTCCAGAGTTATGTAACAGTTCTTCACGGCAACTCTTTACCGAAAAGGAATGGCAATCTATGAATAGACAAGCCCGTACGGGCAAGCTAGCCCTATCATGAGAACACAAAACTAGCCCTGTCTTCAACTAAAGACAACGCTGCTCCGTTGGGCGCCTTTCGTTATAGAGATTTGGCCAGCTCTAAAGCGCTGCAATACCAGGAAACCCCATTAAGATCACCGGGTTTCAAGAACAGCAACGCCGTGGCGCAGGGCTTGGGGGGCCACCAGTCTCACTCAAGGTCGTGGGGTAATGCCTGCAGGCCCCCCATCCAGGCGTGCCGTCCGCGTGATCACGGCCTGACT
This sequence comes from Synechococcus sp. SB0662_bin_14, assembly GCA_009840445.1. Taxonomy (GTDB): domain Bacteria; phylum Cyanobacteriota; class Cyanobacteriia; order PCC-6307; family Cyanobiaceae; genus Synechococcus_B. The sequence continues at coordinate 24,246 of VXNS01000084.1, read as the reverse complement.
GCGACCGGGGAACGTCTGGGTTCCTTCCACCACGGGCACGGTGTTGTCCCCAAAACGCTCTTTGTACTCAGCCGTGCCCAGGAGAGTGGCCACAGCGGCTGCTTTGCCGAGGCGGGCCTGTTGGTCAGCGAACGCGCTGGCCTCCGCCTGGCTGGGGGAGCGGCCCTGAAGGGCCATGAAGGCCGCATCAGCCGCCTTCAGCGCCGGGAGGGAGGACAGGCGGTTCTGGAACAAGGAACTGGCACTCACCTGCGCAATGAAACCAGCCACCGTGATGCGTCCGGAACGGAGTTGGGATTCGGCCGAGGTCAGCCGCTCTTCCGCAAGCGGAATCCGGCCCAAAAGCTGACGGTAGGCGGCATTGACCACAACGTTCAACTCCTGTTCACTGGGGTTGGGAGAGAGGCGGAGCTTGATCGACGGTGGCGTGCGTCTCGGTTGACCAGGCGCTGAGAACAACCCTGTGGCGGGGGTAAACAGCAGATTGGTCGGGAGATTGCGCATGGGCACCCCCTTCAGAAAATCTGGCAGGGTGGCCCGGCCGCTCACCTTGGCCGTCCAAGGGGGTGGCTCCACATCGGAATCAGGCGCCATGCTGGTGCTGGTGGTTGGCTGAGCGCCCGCTGCAATCCCGGCAAACACTGTTGTAAAGCTGGGAGTGTTGTAGGTGCGTGGGAGGGTGTTCTCGATGGAATAGGGCACCACGTCTTCCCCAAAACGCTGCAGGTACTCATCGCTGTCGAGATAGCTGTCCACCTCGGCCACCAAACCCTGCTCGGCCACTAGGCGGGAATGGACAGCCAACTCCTGTTGATTGGCCGGAGGCCGTCCCAGCAGGTGGCGGAAGTTGAAGGCCACGAACTGCTGGGGGTTACACACCTCGAAATAGCGGCGACGGCACAGGTCGCTCAGGGCAATCTCCCGCACAAACTGCCGCACAGTGATGGTCCCATGGGCCAGTTGGGATTCCGCTTTGGTGAGCCGTTCGGATTCCATGGGTTGAATGTTGCCCAACACCTGGCAATAGGCAGCGCGGATCACCTGCTGAAGCTGGCTGCTGTCGCCACGGTTGGTGAGGGACACCACCTCTTTGCGGGGAAGCGGAAGCCCCCGGACAAAACGGGGCGCTGCCCCCGGCGGCATGACCGTGATCCGGGCCGCAAGGAAGGGACGAACGCGGTCCACACCACGGCGTGGCAAGGCGCCGCTGTACTGGAACCCCCTGGCTGGACGGCGCTCGGGCCGCCGCTGGCCACGGAGAGGATTGGACGTATCGCCCACGTAGGGGATCTTGTAATCCGGCCGCAATCCTGGAACTTGCCGTGTCACCCGGTCCGTTGGGGTGATGTAGCGCTCGTAAGGAACCGTGTCGTCCCCAAAGACCTGGCTGTACTCCTGAGAGTCCACCATGGCGTTGACGATGCCGTAGAAGCCTTCGCGGGAGGCCACGTCGAAATAGGCGTCAATTTCCCAGCGGCCATAGGTGGGGCGCCCCAGCAGGTGCCGGTGGATCACCTCAATGGCCTTGACCACGTACAGGCCGTCCCAGTAGCGCTTGCGGAACCTGTTGGAGCAGGCCACCACCCGCACAAACTCCCGCAGGCTAATGTCCCCGTTCTCCAGCTTGACCTCTTCACTGGAGAGGCGTTCTCCCTCATAGCCCAGGGTGCCGAGGACCTGCCGGTAGACGGCTGCCACCACCGCCTGGGTGGAGGACTCGGTGTAGCGGATGCTGGGACGTCCTCCACGGCGCGGGACTGACGCTCCACCCGTGGCCACCTGTTGCAGGCGGACCACCTTGGGTCCCGACGTGGTGGGGCGGGGCTTGCGCAGGTCCGCTGATCCCATCTGGGCGCTCAGGCCGGGAGCACTCCCCACGAACAGGCGGCGACTGTCGTAGCCAAAGCCTGCGGCCAGGGTTTTGGGGGCGCTGGTGCTGGACGGGAAGATGGCGCCATACTGGTTGGCCAGCGGATCGTTGGCGCCGCCGTAGGCATGCTGATCCGGGAGGGGACGACGCTGGCCGGAGAAGCTGGTCACATACTGGGGAGCCCCCTGAAAGCGCGCCGCGTAATTGAAAAGTTTGCGGTTGGGACCCCAGTTGGCGCTTTCCTGGGCCTCTTCCCCCAGATCCCGCAGGTAGGGAACCGTCTCCTCGCCGTAGATGCGGCCGTACTCGGCGGAATCCACCAGGAAGTCCACAAGGGCGCCTTGCCCACCACTGGAGACCACGGCAAAGGCCTGACGGAACTCCTCCAGGGTGCTCACGCCACGTCCGAGGAAATGGCGGAAGGCCAGCTCCACCACCCGACTGTTGGACTGGTTGCTATAGAAGTCCCGACGGTAGAGGGAAGAGTGACCAATGCTGCGCACAAACTCCCGCATGGAGATGCGCCCGTTGCGCACGTCGGTCTCGGGCGCCGCCAGCCGCAGGGAGTAGGCCTTCGCCACGTCCCGCTCCAACACCTGGCGGTAGGCGGCCCGCACCACCTCGGCTTTTTCCCGACCCGAGAGTCCTGGTCGCATCACGTAGCGGCCTGGTGATGCGGCCGCCTCGGCATAGGTTGCCGGAAGCTGGAGCCCCTGGGCCACCCCACTGCCGGGGCGGAGGCGGAGTGAGGGACCGCTCTCGGAGAGTTCCTGGAGCAGGACGTTGAAACAGTCCACCACCAACTGGCGGCTCTCCGGATCGTCCCGGAACACGGCCGCCGCCGCCGCCCGCATTTCCTGCAGGGCCAGCAGCGTTGCTGGAATGGAACAGCCTTTCTCCAGCACCTCCCGCAGTCCACGGGCGTTGACCACCAGGATGCTGGGATCGCCCGCCACAACGGCATACCCCACATAGCGCAAGAACCAACCCAAATCCCGCAGGGACTTGGTCATGCGTTCCTTGCCGTAGCGGGAGACGTCAATGGGGGCAAAGCCTGCCGGAGTGACCACCGCCACGTCCCCCGCCTGGCGGAAATTCTCCAACAGGCGCGTGAACACGCCCCGGTTGGAACCAGTGGGTTGGGCAAACGTTTCAACAGAGCGGTCAAAGGCTTTCTGTTCTGATCGACCTTCCGGGAAGGCTGACCCCACACCGGGCACGGCCGCAGTGCGACTCGGGGGCTCTTCCAGGTAGGCCAGGGGGGTTCCGCCCGAGAAGATGCGGTTTGCCGCTTGGGCGATGATGGCGCCCGCGTTGGCGGCAAGGCGACGGGCAACGTCAACCCGTTGTTGCCCACCCTGGAAAAAGTTGATCAGCCGATCCAACTCAGTGCGATCGGGGAAGCGATCCTGCTGTTCAGCCTGGCGCAGGCTGGAAAGCGGCAGGGTGTCATACAGTTGCGGTGAAACGCTACTGCTGCCACTGCTGACGGTCACGGTCATGAAGGAAAGGCTCCGATGCAGCCACGGCCCGATGGCTCAGGCCTTCTGTGGCAAAACGCTACGCTGTCGTTGCGGAAAGCCAGAGGATCAGTGAACAAATGTTTGCAGCTGTTTGCAGCGTCGGGGGTGTCCGGAGATGGTTCCCCATTGACACTTGTTGGTGCCGCAATCTCCTCACCCCATGACCATGGCTGATGGGGCCACGCCCCGGGTGCGTGACTTCTACAACAGGTTCCCCTATCCGCCAGACCCCCTGCAGGACGGTCCGCCACCGGGCTACAACTGGCGTTGGTGCTACGCCACTGCCTATGGCCACTGCACCGGTCGGGCACCTGATGCCGGCCAGCCCCTGCGCATTCTGGATGCCGGTTGCGGCTCCGGCGTGAGCAGTGACTACCTGGTGCATCTCAATCCCGAAGCCCGGGTGACCGCCCTGGACATCAGCCCCCAAGCCCTGGCGGTGGCCCAGGAGCGCCTGCGACGCTCCGGCGGTGAGCAGCGCATCCGTTTCCACTGCGTCAGCCTGCTGGAGGCTCCTTCCCTGGGGCGGTTTCAACTCGTCAATTCCGTGGGCGTTCTGCACCACATGGCGGATCCCGCCGCCGGCCTTGCGGCACTGGCAAGGGCCTTGGCGGACGGGGGCATCCTGCACCTGTTCCTCTATGCAGACGGAGGCCGCTGGGAGATTCACAGGACCCAACATGCCCTCAGGCTGCTGGGTGTTCAGGCCGATGAAGCGGGGGTCCGGTTTGCCCGTCAACTCATTGGCCAGTTGCCTGAGCAAAACGGCATCCGCCAGCGCCATCATCAGCGCTGGACCCTGGACACAGTGGGTGACGCGGCCTTTGCCGACATGTATCTCCACCCCCAGGAAACCAGCTATACCCTGGATAGGCTCTTCCAATTGGTGGAGGGGTGCGGGCTGGAGCTTCTGGGCTTCAGCAATCCTCGGATCTGGCAACTGGACACTCTCTTGCAAGGAGAGGCCCTGGAGCGCGCCGAGGCTCTGCCCCATCGGCAGCAGTGGCAACTCATAGAGGCCCTGAACACGGACATCAGCCATTTCGAGTTTTTTCTCGGCAAGCCACCCCTGCCCAACCACACCTGGAGCAGTGACGAGGATCTGTGGGCCGCCACCGCCCAGCGCAATCCCTGCCTGTGGGGCTGGCCCGGTGCGCGACTGCTGGACCCCGACCTGGAGCCCATGGATCTTGACCAGAAGGAGGTGAACCTGCTGAAAGCCATTGATGCAGCGCCGTCACAACCGTTGCAGCATCTGCTGGATGCTGACGACGACAGGAGTCGAGCGAGCCTGGGGGAACAGGTCAGGAGGCTCTGGGAACGCAGATTGATTCTGCTGCGCCCCACGATCCACTGACCCTGGATGTTAGGATTCGCTTGCATTGGCTTGTGAAGCAACTCTGTGGACAGAGCGGGGGTGAACCACGGGCTAGCCATTGAGGCGTCTCCTGAAGATTTGCTTCAAGCCCATCCAACAAGCCTCTGGCGCGACCAGTTGCTCCATCGCCTCGCTGGCCACAGCCTGCCCGCGCCTCCCCTTGGTGATCGCGACGGTTGGGATCGGTTCATGCCCTCCGTTAACCCGTCTTCTTCGCGAGCGAAGATGGCAGAGGACCAACCCGGTCCGGGGGTGCTCAGTCCGATGGTGGAGTTCTTCCATCTTCGGCAACGGGTACTGCGGCTGACCCTGATCATCACCATCGGCGCCGGCCTGTTGACAGTCCTGGTCTGGGATCTGCAGACGTGCCTCAGCCTTCTTGCCGGCGCCGCTGCGGGAATCCTCTACCTGCTTCTGCTTTCACGTTCCGTGGAACGGCTGGGCAAGCGCTCCAACAGCCTTGGGAAGGCGCACTTGGCGGTTCCTCTTCTGCTATTCATTCTGGCTCTTCGTCTTCAAGGGCTGAATCTCTTGCCGGCTTTCCTTGGCTTTTTGCTCTACAAGCCGGCCATTTTGCTCATCGCCTTCGGTGATCTGACGGGTTCCCACAAGCCCACAACCTTCGTTTCCGGTTCCCCACTTGCCTGAGTCATGCTGTTGCAGACCCTTCTTCCCCTTGCCGAGGCTCTACCGGCCCGTGATGCCGAACCCATCGTTGAAGAAACCCATGGTCTGGAGATTGGCCAGCACTTTTACTGGCATCTGGGCCAACTGGATCTTCACGGTCAGATTTTCCTCAGTTCCTGGATCCTCATTGGCGCCCTGCTGACCGTGGTGGTGGTGGGGACCCGCCGGATGGGGCGTAAGCCCGGTGGACTCCAAAATCTTCTGGAGTTCCTCTGGGACTACATCCGCAACCTTTCCCGGGACCAGATCGGCGAAGCAGCCTACCGGGACTGGATGCCCTTCATTGGCACCCTGTTTCTGTTCATCTTTTTCTGCAACTGGGGAGGGGCCCTCGTGCCCTGGCGCCTGGTGCGCCTGCCCTCCGGTGAGTTGGGCGCCCCCACAGGAGACATTAATACAACTGTTGCCCTGGCCCTGCTGGTGTCCCTGGCCTACTTCTACGCCGGGCTGAGCCGCAAGGGACTGCGGTACTTCGAGTACTACGTGGAGCCAACCCCCATCATGCTCCCGTTCAAGATTGTCGAGGACTTCACCAAGCCCCTCTCCCTCTCCTTCCGTCTGTTCGGCAACATCATGGCCGATGAGCTCACCGTCTCTGTGCTGGTGCTTCTTCTTCCCTTGTTTGTGCCGTTGCCCATGATGTTTTTGGGCCTGTTCACCAGTGCCATTCAGGCCTTGATTTTTGCCACCCTGGCGGCCTACTACATTGGCGAGGCGGTTCACGAGGAGCATGCCTGAAGCGGTTCCCGCCGTCGATCCACGTCGTCGATCCACATCACTGCGCGCGGTCCGAACGTCTCGGGCCCCTTCCCTGTCCTGAGGAATGTTCCAGGCGCGCCTCCAACACCTGCGTAGCATCTGCGCACCCCCAACCATCATCCCCTCAATCATGGAATCCTTTATCCCCGCAGCATCTGTTGTCGCCGCCGGCCTGGCCGTTGGCCTGGGGGCCATTGGCCCCGGCATTGGTCAGGGCACCGCTGCTGGTGGGGCTGTTGAAGGCATTGCCCGTCAGCCTGAGGCCGAGGGAAAGATTCGTGGCACCCTGCTGCTCTCTTTTGCATTCATGGAATCGCTCACCATCTACGGCCTGGTGGTGGCCCTGGTGCTGTTGTTTGCCAACCCCTTCTCCTGAATCTGTGTCAAGCAAGGCGTTGCGGCACGGGCTGCCTGAACCCCAACCTGTGCTTGTCCTGAACCATCGTCCATCCAACTGTCCCCAATGATCAGCTGGTTTCCCCTGGCCGAGGCTCCTGTCCCTGAAGGCGGCCTCTTCGACTTTGATGCCACCTTGCCGCTTATGGCCGTTCAGGTGGTGGTCCTCACCTTCATCTTGAACAAGCTGTTCTTCCAGCCCGTTGGCAAGGTGGTTGAGGAGCGGGAGGGCTTTGTGACCACCAGCCACAAGGAGGCCAAGGAACGATTGGCTCAGGTGGAACGCCTTGAACAGGACCTCAAGGCCCAGCTTCAAAAGGCCCGTCAAGACGCCCAGGCTGTCGTTGCTGCGGCTGAGGACGAGGTGGCCTCGCTTTATAAAGCCGCCTTGGCGGAAGCCAAGGCTGAGGCCAATAGGCTGCGGGAGCAAGCCCGGGCTGACATGGAGTCCCAGCGCTCTGCCGCTGGCGCCGTTTTGACTGAGGAGTCTCGTCGGCTGGCTGATTTGATCATCCGGCGCTTGGTCACCATCTGAATCCACCCATGCCCATCGTCGCCCCTGCCTCCATGGCCGCCCCCATCTTGCTGGCAACAGAAGGTTTTGGCCTTGACCTTGACATCCTCAATGGCAACCTGGTCAATCTGGCCATTCTCATTCCTGTTCTGGTTTGGTTTTTGAAGGGATTCCTCGGCGGCATCCTCGCCCGCCGTCGGGAGGCAATCCTTCAAGACCTCCATGGGGCCGAGTCCCGCCTGTCCGAAGCAACAGCCCAGCTTGAGAAGGCTCAGGCCGAGCTGGCTGCCGCCCGGCAGACAGCCCAGACAATCCTCAAGGACGGCCAAGCCCGCGCCGCCGCCATTCGCGCCGAGGGGGAGCAGCGCACCATCGCCGAGATGGCTCGCCTTCAAGAGGAAGCGAAAGCCGACACAGACAGCGAAGCGCGTCGCATCAGCAACGAACTGCTCAGCCGCACCGCTGATCAGGCTGTTGCCCTGGCCCTCCAGGATCTTCCCGATGCTCTTTCCCACCAGAAGCAGGTCAAGCTTCTGGTGGCCACCATCAACTCCCTCGGCTAGACGATGCCCCTCCTCAACACCATCGCCACGCCTTACGCCGAAGCGCTGTTGCAAATCGGAAACCAGCAGGGCACCAGCGATGACCTTGCTGCCGACGCCAAGGCCGTGCTTGAACTCTGGACAGCCTCAGACCTTTTGCGAGATGCCCTGGGCTCCCCCGTCCTTGAACCCGAAGCCAAAAAAGCTGTCATCACGGCACTGTTTCAAGAGAAGGACGTGGTCAAGCAAACCGCCAGCCTCAACCTTCTCAAACTGTTGGCTGATCGCCAGCGCATCAGCTTGATGGGTGCGGTTTTTGAGCGTTTCCTGGAGCTTTACCGCAAGGCCAAAGGCATTGCCCTGGCCCAGGTGACCAGCGCGACGCCACTCACCCCGGAGCAGGAAGAACGACTCAAACAAAAGGTTCAGGCCATGGCGGGCAGTGCCGCTGTGGACTGCTCCATCACCGTTGATCCTTCCCTGATCGGTGGCCTGATTGTGCGCATCGGCTCCCAGGTTGTGGATGCCAGCCTGGCGGGACAAGTTCGCCGCCTCGGCCGCAGCCTGGCCAAAGCTGCCTAATCCCCATCCTCAAGCAGCAAATTGAGGACTACGACAAATCCGTCTCTGTCAGCAATGTCGGCACTGTTTTGCAGGTGGGCGACGGCATTGCCCGGATCTATGGCCTGGAGCAGGCCATGGCAGGTGAACTGCTGGAATTTGCAGACGGCACGGAAGGCATTGCCCTGAACCTGGAAAGTGACAACGTGGGCGCCGTGCTCATGGGTGAGGGCCACGGCATTTCCGAGGGCAGCAGCGTCAAGGCCACCGGCAAAATCGCCTCCGTCCCCGTGGGTGACGCCATGCTGGGACGGGTGGTCAACGCTCTCGGCGAGCCTGTGGACGGCAAAGGGGCCATTGAAACCACGGCCACCCGTCTGATCGAGTCTCCGGCGCCCGGCATCATCCAGCGCCGCTCCGTCCATGAGCCCATGCAGACCGGCATCACAGCCATTGATGCCATGATTCCCATTGGCCGGGGCCAGAGAGAACTGATCATCGGTGACCGCCAGACCGGCAAAACCGCCATTGCCATTGACACGATCCTGAACCAGGCGGATCAGGATATGATCTGTGTCTACGTGGCCATTGGCCAGAAAGCTGCCTCGGTGGCCAACGTGGTGCAGGTGCTGCGGGAGCGGGGCGCTTTGGCCTATACCGTGGTGGTGGCTGCCAGTGCCTCGGAGCCTGCCGCTCTCCAATACCTGGCCCCCTATGCCGGTGCGGCCATTGCCGAACACTTCATGTATGAGGGCAAGGCCACCCTGGTGATCTACGACGATCTCTCCAAACAGGCCCAGGCCTATCGGCAGATGTCTCTACTGCTGCGCCGTCCCCCCGGACGGGAAGCCTACCCCGGCGATATTTTCTACTGCCACAGCCGTCTCCTGGAACGGGCCGCAAAGCTGAGCGACGCCATGGGCAAAGGCTCCATGACCGCCCTGCCCATCATTGAAACCCAGGCTGGAGACGTGTCGGCCTACATCCCCACCAACGTGATCTCCATCACCGACGGCCAGATTTTCCTCTCTTCGGACCTGTTCAACTCCGGTCTTCGCCCAGCCATCAACGTGGGCATCTCCGTGAGCCGGGTGGGGGGCGCCGCCCAGACCAAAGCCATCAAGAAAATTGCCGGCACGTTGAAGCTGGAATTGGCCCAAGCGGCCGAGTTGGCGGCCTTTGCCCAGTTTGCCTCGGACCTGGATGCCGCCACCCGGGCCCAGTTGGATCGCGGTGCGCGGCTGCGGGAGATGCTGAAGCAGCCCCAGTTCAGCCCCTTGATCCTGGCGGAGCAGGTGGCGCTTGTCTATGCGGGGACCAAAGGCTTGCTGGACGACGTCCCGGTGGAGCAGATTCAGGGCTTTATGCGGGAGTTGCGCGACTACCTCAAGACCAGCGCCAAGGACTTCGTTGAAGAGATTCAAGCCAAGCGGGTCATGTCCGCGGAGGCGGAGGGCAAGCTCAAAGCAGCCATCGAGGCTGTCAAGTCCACCATGCTGGCTGCCGTTTGATCCGGCCAGGTCCTCACCACTTCGCTGAACCATGGCCAATCTCAAACAGATCAGAGACCGTATTAATTCGGTCAAAAACACCCGCAAGATCACCGAGGCCATGCGCCTCGTTGCGGCGGCCAAGGTGCGCCGCGCCCAGGAGCAGGTGTTGCGCAGCCGCCCCTTCGCGGATCGCCTGGCCCGGGTCCTGGAAAATCTCCAGTCCCAGATGGCCTTTGAAGCCGTTGATGCTCCCCTGTTGGAGCAGCGGGAGTTGCGCACCGTCACCCTGGTCTCCATTGCGGGAGACCGGGGTCTCTGCGGCGGCTACAACGCCAACGTCATCAAGCGCACAGAGGAACGCCACCGGGAGCTGAAGGCCAAGGGGTTGAAGGTGAATCTCCTGTTGGTGGGTCGCAAGGTCAATGCCTACTTTGGCCGCCGGGACTATGACATTGTTGACAGCATCGAAAACCTGGAGCAGGTGCCCACCTCCGCCGAGGCCGCCCACATTGCCAGTCGCCTGTTGCCCTTGTTTCAGGGCCGAAGCAGTGACCGGGTGGAAGGGATCTACACCAAGTTCATCAACCTGGTGAGTTCCAAGCCCGTGGTGCAAACCCTCCTGCCTCTGGATCCCCAGGGCATTGCCACCATGGACGACGAGATGTTCCGTCTCACCAGCAAAGGGGGGATGATGGAAGTGGAGCGGGGCTCGCTGCCCAACACCCAGCCCAAGCTGCCCTCCGCCATGGTCTTTGAGCAGACCCCTGCCCAACTGCTCAACGCACTCCTGCCCCTCTACGTGCAGAACCAGGTGCTGCGCTCCCTGCAGGAGGCCGCCGCGTCGGAACTGGCCAGCCGCATGACCGCCATGAACAACGCCAGTGATAATGCCAAGGCCCTGGCGAAAACCCTCACGTTGGACTACAACAAAGCCAGGCAGGCAGCCATCACCCAGGAAATTCTTGAGGTGGTGGGTGGCGCTGCCGCCATGGGTTGACCTGGCCAATGGACACGTTCACCGTCACCGTGCATCTGCGAGGGAAAGTTCACACCTTCCCTTGCCGCGAGGATGAAACGGTGTTGGCCGCAGCGGAGGCGGCCGGCATTGTTCTGCCCTGTTCCTGCTGCACGGGGTTATGCACCACCTGCGCCGCCCTGCTCAAGCAGGGCCAAGTGGCGCAACCCGATGCCATGGGCGTACGGAACGACTTGCAGGAAAAAGGCTTTACTCTGCTGTGTGTGGCGTACCCTCGTAGCGACCTGCAACTGGACGGCGGCCAGGAGGATGCCCTGTATGAAGCCCAGTTCGGTCAATACCAGACGTGAGCGCCGGTGATGGGTCTGTGACGGGCATGGGTCATTCCACACCGCGGCTGCAGCGCGTCTCTCTGGAGTTCATTCTGGAGCCCGGTCCCTTGCTGGAGCCCATTGAAAAGGCATTGACTCAACACGGCACACCATTGCGTTGGGCCATTACCACCTGTACAGCGTTACCGGAGGGGCAGCGCTGGATCCGGCTGGAGGCCATGGTGCTCCATTGCGCTGCGTGAGCATGGGCGCCCCACCACTGCCCACGGTGCTGATCATCCCCACCGGGATTGGCTGTCGGCAGGGAGGTTTTGCCGGGGACGGGCTGCCGGTGGCGCGCCTTCTGGCGGCCGCCAGTGGCTGCCTCGTCACCCATCCCAACGTGCTGAACGCCGCCGCCCTGTACTGGCCTGATGCCCGCATCCACTACACGGAGGGTTGGGCGCTGGATCGCTTTTGCCAAGGGCAGACGGCCCTGCGGCCCCACCATCGCCACTGCCTGGGTTTGCTGCTGGACGGTGGTCTGGAGCCGGAATTGCTGGAACGCCACCGCCAGGTGGCTGCCGCGGCACGGTTTAGTTTGGGGTTGTCCATCGGTCCTGAGGTGGTCACACCGGAGCCCCTCGGGGTGTGCCTGGAGCAGGGGACAAGTGGCATGAGTTGGGGTGGCGTGAACCGCGTTGACCTGCTGCTGGATGCTGGCCGCCAACTCCAACACCGCGGCGCCACGGCCGTGGCTGTGGTCACCCGCTTTCCCGATGAGTCCCCCACCTCTTCCCTGTTGCAGAACTACCGCCATGGCAGGGGGGTGGATGCCCTGGCCGGGGCGGAGGCAGTGATCAGCCACCTGCTGGTGCGGGAGTTGGGTCTGCCCTGCGCCCATGCCCCGGCTGTACGCCCACTGCCCTTGCTGTCGGACGTGGATCCCCGTGCAGCGGCTGAGGAGTTGGGCTATACCTTCCTGCCGTCCGTGTTGGCGGGACTGAGTCGGGCGCCCCGGCTCGTCCCTGCCGCTGCTGCCCAGGCGGGTGATCTGCTGGCCCATCAGGTGGGCGCCCTGGTGGCGCCCCACGGCGCCCTGGGTGGGGCAGCGGTTCTGGCGGCGTCTGAGCGGACGATCCCGATCCTGGCGGTTCATAACCCCTCCCAACTGGAGGTCACGGCAGAAGCCCTGGGCTTGGAGGGGGTGATTCACGTTGCCAATTATCAGGAAGCTGCCGGCGTGGTGCTGAGCCTGCGGGAGGGTTTGGATCCAGGCGCATTCCAACGTCCACTGGGGCAAACTGGGCCTGAACTGATCAGGGGCTGATGCCCAGGACACCCCAGTTGTGCATTGTGCAGACCATTGCGCGGGAGGGGCCTGGTCTCATTGGCGCCATGGCCATGGAGCGCGGTTGGCAGCTTCAGTTGACGCAGCTCTGGACCCATCAGCCTCTGCCCACGCCACAACAGGGCCAGGCATTCCTGCTCCTGGGGGGACCGGCCAGCGCCAACGACTGCCATGGACGCATTCCAGAATTGATTCGTCTCTCTCAACACTTGTTGGAGCAGCGCATTCCCGTCATGGGCATCTGTCTGGGCCTGCAAGTGCTGGCCAAGGCCAAGGGGTGCGTGGTCCGTGCTGCCCGGCAACGGGAGCTGGGTTGGCTGGATCCCCATGGACAGCCATGGACCCTGCATCAAACCCCTGCCGGTCGTCACCATCCCCTCCTGCACGGTGTGCCCGACCCTCTGCCGGTGTTCCAGTTGCATGGGGAAGAGGTGGTTCCGGACCGTTCCGTTGAGACCATGGCCAGTAGCCCCCTCTGCCACAACCAGATTGCGGCCCTTGGCCCTGCAGCCTATGGGGTGCAGGGCCACATGGAATTGGATCCGAGCATGGCGGAGCGCTGGTTTGCCGAGGATGACGACTTGCGCCCCATTGCCCACCAGGCCCGGTTCAATCAGGTTGGCTTGGAGGCGCTGATGCCCGTTGGCCGGACACTTTACGGGAACTGGTTGACCCTGGCGGCCCAGCAGTTGGCCGCTGATGGCGCCATTTCCGGTGAAGACGTGAACTGGGCGCCATGATCGGGCACCGGCGCTGGCTTGCTCCCCTGCCCTTGGCCACCCTCGGTTACCTCGTTGCCCGTGGCCAAGGGGTTCATCTGCCCGGAATCATCTGCCCCTTCCGAACCATCACCGGCGTCCCCTGTCCCACCTGTCATCTCACCCGCTCGGCCATGGCCAGTCTGCGGGGAGACCTGGGCTTGGCGTTGCATCATCATCTCTTCGGGCCGCCTCTGGTGGCCTGGCTGGGCTGGGCCGCTTGGCGTTCCCTGCGGCAAGGTCGCTTGGCACTACCTCTACCCTCCAGTGGCGCCATGGCCGCCCTTGTAGTGCTCTTGTTGAGTTATTGGACGTTGCGGGTGGCGGGCTGGACCCTGCTGGGTTGGCCCACCTTCCCCGCCAATTGAACTCAGGCAAGCTCCCGGGCGGCAACCAGCCCTTTGTGGTGGATGTAGTTTTGCATGTAAAGTGTTGTCATTGGCAACATTGCCAGGACGGGGAAAAGGCAGAGCACTGTTGAGCCAATTACGGCCAGGAAACACAGCAACGAAACAACAAAGTAGGAGCCGAAATTTTGAAACATCCCTTTGAATGCCTTGCTCAGGCAGTTTATCAAGCTTAGATCTGTTGTGAAGACGTAGTGGACATAGAGTGGGCCTGTTAGAAACACCAAGATACCCGGAATCATGCAGAGCAGCAAGCCAACGACTCCGACAATGACGAATTGGAAGCCGGCCAGCAGGTAGCGCAACGGCTTGTGACTAAGGATGCCAACAATCTCGCCAGGATGGGGACAGCGGTCTGTAGTGTAATAGATTGCCGCCACCGCCATCATCAGGACACAGGCCAGATTCGCTAGAACTGTTGTGGGCAGCGAACCGACCGTGGAAATAAATCCGGCAATAACGTCTGGCTGTAGATCAGAATATTTGCCGATATTGTCTTCCAGTAGATAATGAAGCGATGTAAAATGAAGCAACGTGGAAAAGGCGGAGTCAATCAGCGCAGTGATCAAGATGAGTCCCCAGATAGCGGCAAAGGTGGGGGCGTTGCCTTTCACTTGCTGCCAGACCTTGGCAAAGGTTGGTGCCTCGCTGGCGTTGGCGGGGATGCTCACTGTGTTGGACTCTTCGTTGGCCAAGGAAGCCTACCCCATGCAGCCAACGGCTGGATTCACCATCCTGCACGACTTCGGCAGACTGCAGACGGCTCCCAAAAACCAGCGCCACTGGCTCCTCCCTCAACAGCGGAGGAGAGGTCAAGGCTAGTTGGTGGAACTCTTGGCCTTGCGGGCTGAACGACCGGCGACCAATTCCAGGAGCGCTTCCATCTGGGCCATGACGCCGCGAACTTCGCCAGGATCAGGCAAGAGGCCGTCCTCCTGGACCCCCTGGTGCATTTCCCGCAACTCTTGCCGGATGTAGCGCAGATGGCTGACCACCTGCTCGCGCTTGGATTGAGACATATAAGCACTCTAGCATAGTCAGGTCCCAACTGGGGCCATGGAGAGTAGGGGAGTCGAACCCCTGACCTCTGCGGTGCGATCGCAGCGCTCTACCATCTGAGCTAACTCCCCAGGGTGTCCACCATACCCGCTCCTGTCCCCAGACTGGAGAATACCCACCTTTCCGGATCATGGGTTCCGACCTGACCAGTTCATCCCGCCAGCTTGAGCAGCAGTTGGCCGCCATGAACGGGACCACTGTTGCCGCCATGGCCCGGCGTTTGGAGGAGGACGACTATGCCGACGCCTTTGCGGGCCTCCAGGATTGGCACCTGCTACGGGCATTGGCCATCCATCGGCCCGATCTGGTGCAGCCCTATCGCCACCTGATTGACCAGGAGCCCTTTGACGAAGACTGAAGACCGAGCATCCAGAGATCGGGCGTCCGAAGATCGGGCGCCCATGGATCCGATTGCGGGTCGGCGCATTCTGGTGGCTGTTTGCGGCAGCATCGCCGCCGTCAAGATGCCCCGGTTGGTGTCCAGCCTGGTGCAGCAGGGGGCGCAGGTGCGCTGCGTGCTCTCTCCCAAGGCGGAGCAATTTGTCAGTCCCCTGGCCTTGGCCAGCCTCTCCCGCCAGTCCTGCAACCTTGAGGCCCACCAATGGGATCCTTGCCAGCCACGACCATTGCACGTTGCCCTGGCGGAGTGGGCCGAGCTGGTGGTGGTGGCCCCGCTCTCAGCCACCACCCTGGCCCGACTGGTCCACGGGATGGCGGACACGTTGCTCAGCAGCACCGTTCTGGCCACCCAGGTCCCCCTGCTGGCAGCCCCCGCCATGAATACAGCCATGTGGGACGCACCCGCCGTGCAGGCCAATTGGCAGGCCCTGTGCCGGTGGCCCCGCCTGCTTCCCATGGCCCCCGCCCGGGGCCTGCTGGCCTGCGACAGTCGCGGCATGGGTCGGCTGCCGGAACCGGAACTGCTGTTGCAGGGCATCAGAGCGGCCCTCGCCACAGGCGGCGTGGCTGATCTCAAGGGCTTGCGCATTCTCTGCAGCGCCGGGCCAACACGGGAGTTCCTGGACTCGGTCCGTTGCCTGACCAACCCCAGCAGTGGCCGCATGGGTGTGGCCATGGCCCTCATGGCCGCCCTGCGGGGCGCTGCTGTGCAGCTTGTCCACGGCCCCCTGAGCAACGTGCCCGCCAGTTGGCTGGACCCGTTGGACACCTGCCCGGTGGTGTCGGCCGCGGAGATGGGCGCGGCGCTTGCCCAGCGTCTTCCCCAGGTCCATGGGCTGGTCATGGCGGCGGCGGTGGCGGATCATGCCCCAGGGATCACCAATGCTGTCAAGTGGCCCAAGGGCGCACTGCCCAACCCCCTGCCCCTGCAAGACACCCCGGACCTGGCGGCGGACCTGGCGGCTCGCACCCGGGGGGATCAGTGGATGCTGGGATTTGCAGCCGAGCATGGGCTGGATCGGGCCCGGGCGCTGGAAAAGTTGCGGCGTAAGGGATTGGATTGGATCGTCCTCAATCCCGTCGGACTTGCGGGACGCGGCTTTGGCAACCAGCCCAACGGGGGCGTTCTCCTGTGGGCTGACGGTGAGGAGTGCGGGTTGGCCAGCCAGGACAAGACCACCATGGCTGGCGCCGTCTGGTCGGCACTGGTTGGGGAGCTTCACCAGTTTCAACGGTCCGGACCCCGACCAATCCTGGCGTAAGGATTCCGTGCGGAACAGCTACTTGCGGTGCTCCGGGGAAGTCTCCGGCATCTTCAGGAGGCTGCGCAGCCGGGGGCGCGGGATATAGGGCCAGCCACCTGATCGTTCCATGTCTTGCAAAAGCTGATAGAGGGCGTTGCGCCCATCAGGGAGTGCGTCACGGAAGGGACCCTGCTCAATCTGGCGGTGGAAGCGCTCCAGTTCACGCAACAACTCCAGCAGGCCCACGCTGTCACCGCGTCGATCAACGACCAGGGCCTGGACGGTGTCCCGAAGAACCTGTAAGCGACAGTCAGCCATGGACCCGGACGCTGTATTGCTCGGACGGGGACTTGACGGGCCAGGAGGGTTGGTCATTGAGGCCTGTTGCAAGCTGCGACATCGTAAGCATGATGGCCGGTCTCCACCTGTAGGATCGGGGACCGATCATGGTTTTTGAGCAATGCGATTCCGCCCCCTGGTCGCGGCTGTTCTGGCGCTGTGCCTGATTTTTGTCACCGCCTGTGGCGGTGATGCCAAGGCCAGGACCCGCGCCGGCCTGACCTACGACGAGATCCTCAACACCGGCCTGGCCAACGACTGCTTCACTGTGGACGAGTCCGCCCGGGGGGTCATCCCGTTGGACCCGGAGGCCAGCTACCAGTTCACGAACGTCTGCCTGCATCCCTCCTCCGTTCAGGTGCTGGTGGAACCCGTCAACAAACGGCAAGCTCCCCGCTTTGTGGACGGGAAAATCCTCACCCGCTACACCTCGTCCCTGGATGAAGTGTTTGGTGACCTGACGGTTGACGGTGACCAGGTCACCTTTTCCGAGAAAGGCGGCATGGACTTCCAGTTGATCACCGTCATCATGCCTGGTGGCGAGGAGGTGCCCTTTGTGTTCAGCAGCAAGGACCTGGTGGCCACAGCCCCAGGTGAGGCCATCACCACCAGCACGGACTTTGAAGGCTCCTACACCGTTCCCAGTTACCGCACCAGCAACTTCCTCGATCCCAAGGGTCGTGGCCTGACCACAGGCTATGACAGCGCTGTCGGGCTTGTGCCAGTGGGCACTTCCGAGGAGTTGGAGCGGGAAAACGTGAAGCGCTACCTGGAGAGCGAGGGCACCCTGAGTCTGTCCATCACCCGTTTGGACGGGGAGACCGGTGAATTCAGCGGCCTGTTCACGGCGCTACAGAAGTCCGACACGGACATGGGCAGCAAGGAGCCCCTGGACCTGAAGATCACTGGAGAACTCTACGGGCGGGTTGACAAGGCTTGAGTTGACCTTGACCTGCCGGAGGTTGACGACGGTGGTGGCTTGCATGGTCACCACCGTCTCCATGTTCGCGTCCAGCAAGGTGTGTGCTGCTGCACAATGCAGCAAGCTCCTTCGGCTGCATTAGCACCTATGACCGCCACCATCAGTCCTCCGTCCCACATTGCTCCCCACGGCAACAGCCTGGTCAACCGGATGGTTTCCGAAGCGGACCGGCCTGCTCTGATGGAGTCCGTCACCAAAACGGTGGCCTGTGGCGACCGGGAAGCCTGCGACCTGGAGTTGCTGCTGGTGGGTGGGTTCTCGCCCCTGCGCGGTTTCATGGGGGAGGAGGACTATCACGCCGTCATCGATACCATGCGCACCAGCGGCGGCCTGCTCTTCGGGCTGCCTGTTGTGTTCCACACGGATCGGGAGGATATTGCGCCGGGTGATCGTCTCCTGCTCACCTATCGGGGCCAGTTTCTGGCCGTGATGGACGTGGCGAGCAAGTGGCTCCCCAACAAACCCTGGGAAGCCCAGCAGTGCTACGGGACAACCTCTATTGAACATCCCGCGGTGCGCATGATCAGCGGGGAGCGGGGCCGCTACTACCTGGGTGGCCCGGTTCACGGGTTGAGCCTGCCCCACCGGGGATTTTCCTGCCAGACCCCCACGCAATTGCGTGACCACCTTCCCAAGGGGCGCGACGTGGTGGCCTTCCAATGCCGCAACCCCATCCATAAGGCCCACTATGCACTGTTCACCGGGGCGCTGGAGGCGGAGAACGTGGCATCGGACGGGGTGGTGCTGGTGCATCCCACCTGCGGCCCCACCCAGGGGGACGACATCCCTGGCGAGGTGCGGGTGAAAACCTATGAGCGCCTTGCTGAAGAGGTGAACAACCCCCGCATCCACTGGAGCTATCTGCCCTACTCCATGCACATGGCCGGCCCGCGGGAGGCGCTCCAGCACATGATCATCCGCAAGAACTACGGCTGCACCCATTTCATCATCGGTCGGGACATGGCCGGCTGCAAATCCTCCATTACCGGCGAAGACTTCTACGGTCCCTACGACGCCCAGGATCTGGCCAGAACCCACTGCCACGAGCTGGGCATGCAGGTGGTTCCGTCTCTCAACCTAGTGTACACGGAAGAGGAGGGCTATATCAGCGCCGACCGCGCCGCAGAAAAGAACCTGCACGTCAAGAAGCTGAGTGGCACCAGGTTTCGCCAGATGCTGCGGAGTGGGGAGGACATTCCCGAGTGGTTTGCCTTCCGCTCCGTGGTGGAGGTGCTGCGGGCAGCCTGAGCCATGGGGACCGCCCTGACCCAACCGCCCCGGTGGCTCGTTAGGGTTGCTTCACCTCCAATGCAAACAGGACAGTGAGCAAGCGCTGGCGTAATGCAGGTCTTTATGCCCTGCTGGCTGTGATCCTCCTCACCATTGTCACGGCCTTTATTCCCCAGCGGGGGCAATCCAACGCGCCCCAACCTCTGCGCTACAGCGAGTTTATCGACCAAGTGGAGGCCAACCAGGTGGCCAAGGTGGCCATTGCTTCCGATCAGCGCAGTGCTCAGGTGGTGCATACGGACAACCGGCGCTCCTTGGTGAACCTGGCCCCTGACCAGAACTTGCTGCCCCTGCTGAGCCAGCACCAAGTGGATATTGCCGTGCTGCCTGATTCCGGCCCGCCCGCCTGGCAGGCTGCCCTCCTCAGCCTGGCGTTCCCCCTGCTGCTGTTGGGCGGCCTGTTTTTCCTGCTCCGTCGAATGCAGTCCGGCGGCGGGAATCCCGCCATGAGTTTTGGCAAGAGCCGGGCCCGGGTCCAGATGGAGCCCAAGACCCAGGTCACCTTTGATGATGTTGCCGGCATCGAGGGGGCCAAGCTGGAGCTCACCGAAGTGGTGGACTTCCTCAAAAATTCGGATCGTTTCACGGCGGTGGGGGCCAAAATCCCCAAGGGTGTGTTGCTGGTGGGTCCCCCTGGAACCGGGAAAACCCTTCTGGCCAAGGCTGTTGCCGGTGAAGCGGGGGTTCCCTTCTTCTCCATCTCCGGCTCGGAATTTGTGGAGATGTTTGTGGGCGTGGGGGCCAGCCGGGTGCGGGACCTGTTTGAGCAGGCCAAGAAGAACGCCCCCTGCATCGTCTTCATCGACGAAATCGATGCCGTGGGTCGCCAGCGGGGCGCCGGGCTGGGGGGCGGCAACGACGAACGGGAGCAAACCCTCAACCAACTGCTCACCGAGATGGACGGCTTCGAGGGCAACACCGGCATCATCATTGTGGCGGCCACCAACCGGCCGGACGTGCTGGATGCGGCCCTGATGCGTCCAGGCCGCTTTGATCGCCAGGTGGTGGTGGACCGGCCGGACTACAAGGGACGCCTGCAAATCCTCCAGGTTCACGCCCGGGGCAAAACCCTCTGCAAAGGGGTGGATCTGAGCAAAGTGGCCCGGCGCACCCCCGGCTACACGGGGGCTGATCTGGCCAACCTGCTCAACGAGGCCGCCATCCTGGCTGCGCGCCGTCAATTGACGGAGGTGTCCATGGACGAGATGAACGACGCCATTGAACGGCTCATGGCTGGCCCGGAGAAGAAAGATCGGGTGATGAGCGAGCGTCGCAAACGCTTGGTGGCCTATCACGAGGGGGGCCATGCCCTGGTGGGGGCCCTCATGCCGGACTACGATCCCGTGCAAAAGATCAGCATCATTCCCCGGGGTCGGGCCGGTGGCCTCACCTTCTTTACCCCCAGCGAGGAGCGTCTGGACTCCGGCCTTTACTCCCGCGCCTATCTGGAAAACCAGATGGCTGTTGCCCTGGGGGGGCGGGTGGCCGAAGAAATTGTCTACGGAGACGAGGAAGTGACCACCGGCGCGTCCAACGACCTGCAGCAGGTCACCCGTGTGGCCCGTCAGATGGTGACCCGTTTTGGCATGAGTGACCGCCTGGGACCCGTGGCGCTGGGCCGCCAGGACAGCGGCATGTTCCTGGGCCGTGACATGGCCAGCGAGCGGGATTTTTCCGACGACACCGCTGCCCTCATTGACGAGGAGGTGGCCAGCCTGGTGGATGGGGCCTACCGCCGCGCCAAGGACGTGCTCATCAAAAACAGGTCAATTCTCGATGAGCTGGCCCAAATGCTGGTGGACCAGGAAACCGTTGATGCGGACGAACTGCAAAACCTTCTGGTGACCAGGGACGTGCGGGCAGCGGCTTACCTTTAGCTCCCCGCTCGTTGCCAAACACAGGCGCCCCCGGCGTGATTGAGGTTGGCGATGGCGACTCCATCGGGTGATCCATCGGCGGACCCGCCAGGCTTGGGAGCAAGCCTGGCCCGTCAGCCCCTGCTGGCTGTGTTGCGACCCCCTGACCCCCGGCGGGCCCTGGCGGAAGTGGAGTTGCTGCAGGCCGTGGGTTGGCGCCATGTGGAGTTGGCCTGGACAGCGCCATGGTTGCCCGAACTGATCCCCGTGCTGCGGGAACGGTGCCCCCAGATGCATTTGGGGGCCGCCAGTGTGACCACAGCCCAGCAACTGGACCAGGTTGCCGCCGCTGGTTTGTCCTATGGGTTCATGCCCATCTGGCAGCCAGAGCTTCTGCTACACGCCAGGAAACTGGGCATCACCCTGGTGCCGGGTGTCTTCACACCCACGGACGTGCATCAGGCCCGCTGCCACGGCTGCACCATGGTGAAACTGTTCCCCGCCACCGCCCTGGGGCTTCACTACTGGTCCCAACTGCGGGGCCCCCTTGGGCCACTTCCCACTTGCATTGCTGCCGGGGGGCTTGGGCCGGAGACTGCGCTCCAGTGGCTGCAGACGGGCGCCGTGGATGCCGTTGCCCTGGGGCAGAAGCTGTTTGGCAACCTCTCCTTAGGTGATCCGGCCCTGGGGCAACGGCTGAAAAGGCTGTTGGAAAAGGTCCGGGAGGGGGCAACTTTTGTCTCCAAGGAGCGTCCGAATGTCAGGAGTCGGTAGAATCCTTGATCGCCAAGGGGCGGGTGGTCCACAGGCCCCAATGCCCTATGGCTTACATTTGGGTTCGTTGTGTCATTGTCCTTTGATGGTCTCCTCCAAGCACCAAGGGGGCAACCAGCTTTCCCCATCGGGATTGCCCCAAACCGCTAAGCTTTCTGCTATAATCGGATCGGATCGGATCGGATCGGATCGGATCGGATCGGATCGGATCGGCGGCCATGAGGAGGCTATCCGCTCCACGGCGCCGCTGGCTGCGCCTGCTGCCAACCCTGCGGTGTCTGCCGTTGGCCCTGGGCTTGGCGACGAAGCAACCGTGCCGACCGTTACCGTTGCTGTCAAGTGCAACGAGAGGCTCTGGTGGCGCGTTGTTCCTGGCGCCGTTGCTGGCGCTCGTGTGCTTTAGCGCCGTCCCGGAGGCCGCTGCGCAGACGACGCAGACTTTCGTCAGCAACACCGGTCAGACATCAAAACCTTCAGGTCTTTTTCTGAACTTTGACGTCGCCATGCAGTTTACAACTGGTAACCACATTACCGGCTACAGGTTGTCCAGCATCGAGGTTTCTTTTCGTTCAATTCGCGGTTCGTTCTCGTACAGTGCCGGCATCTACACCAGAAGCGGTAACAATCCAGGCACTCTGATTGGAAACCTTACACCCCCTACTCTTACACAGTCGAATACTCCCCAGACATTGGAGTTCACGGCAACGGAAACAAGCGGCATTCTCCTTGAACCGAATACCCAATATGTTTTCTTGATTGATTCCGAAGATTCGACCAACTCCGCTTTCACTTCCATCCAAAGGACAGGATCAGGGAGCGAGGATGCTGGCTCGGCGTCGGGCTGGAGCATCGGAGATCTTTATACACGTGGTGCCAACACAACTCATAGTTTCAACCGCTTCACAGGAAACTTTATCCAGATGGCAATCAAAGGCACCGAAAGCCCTCCCAGGTTGACCTTGGGAGCCCCATCGGAGGCCACGGTGAGGGAGGATAATAAGGGGGATGCCGGGATCTCGGTTCTCGATCTCACCTTGATCGGCTCCGTGAACCCGACCTGGGTCTACATCGCGGTGGGCGGCACGGCCACCCCTTGCCAGAACCGGGATTACCGTCTGCAATACAAGGCTCCGGGCGACAGGCGGTGGCTCAGTGGCGCCTGCAGCTATTCCGAAACCTTCGGCAAGTGGACGTATCTGTTCGCACCGCAGGGCCACAAGCGCCTCCAGGTGCGGGTGGTGGCCTTGACGGACAACGTGGCGGACAACGGCGAGACGGTGGAGCTGACCCTGGAGAGGGTGAGTCCGTTGAGCCTGGATCAATGGATTGATATCGACAAGACGAAGCGGACGGTGACGATTAACGACGTGGGTCCGATTGTGGCCAACGCCATCCCTCCCCAGAGGGCAACAGCGGGAACGGCGTTCAGCTATACGTTTCCAGCCGACACCTTTACGGACCCGAACAGTGGCACACTGACCTACACGGCTACGAAGAGGGACGGCACGCCCTTGCCCACCTGGCTGAGCTTTAGTTCTGCCACCCGCACCTTCTCGGGCACGCCCGCATCGGGTGACGTGGGCGCCCTGACAGTGCGTGTGACCGCAAGCGACGGCAACGGCGGCGCCATCTACGACGACTTCACCATCAGCATCAGCAGTGCGCCGATCCCCCCACAGTGGGTGCGGGTCCCGACGGGCGGATCCTCGTCAGCAATTTAGGTCAGTCAACCGGCCCTGGCGCCTTGCTAAGGTTCCACCGTGGTCAGGGGTTTACGACCGGGCCAAGCGATAACGGTTTCCTCTTGCAAAGCGTCGAAATGGTGGTAAGGGCTTGTAATAGTAGCACAACATGTGTTGATCCTTTCACGTCTACAACTGAGTTGACCATTGATGTCCGCAACGAATCTAGCGGGAGACCGGGCAGTACCATCGGCACCTTGAAATATGACCGTGCGAAACAGTTGTTCACCACGACCTCAGGCATCAGGCTCGAAGCGAATACCCGTTACTTCTTGGTGGCGCCCGCAGTGAGCGGTGGCAATGCCATAGGATTGCTTACGACGTCTTCCCACAACGAGGACAGCCGGGCGCAACCGGGCTGGAGTATCAACAACCAGATTACTGCTCTGGACCCCACTCCTGGCTCTGTCTGGGTTTTTACTGGAAGTTCTATCATCAAAATGCGCCTGTATGGCATAAACATCACCGGAGTTCTTGCAACAACAAGGGAAGCGGTCTCAGCAAGAGGAGCGAGAAAGAGACCGGAATATGCGAAAAGAGCAAGAGGGTATAAGGAAGAAAACGGAGCAGTGGTGTGTCATCACGGGGAGGGAAGGGCGGATCTATGGTTTGAGATCTTACTGAGCCAGGCGGTGCAGAGCAGGGAGAAAATCCTGTCGGTGGGTTACAAGGTGGAGATGCAGGATCCCAGTGACACCAAACTTGTCAATGGTAAACTTACCAACAAGGACAGCACCAAGTATATCCCGGTGACTGGCGGCGCGTACCAGTTCAACGTCGGCGGACGGGAGGGTGATATCAGGTATTCGTCAGAGAACGATGTTCACGAAGCGGACGGCGTCCATACCTACAGGTTCACGGTGTTGCGGCTGGCCCCGGAATTGAGGGGTGAAGACCCCATCCGCAAGATGGGTTTGGATCCCGGCGGTAGCGGCTTCGGCAAGTACACCGTGGGCTATCCCTACACGTCGGAGGTGAAGGTGTGCGACAACGATCCGGCGCCCCAATCCAACAGTGAGCCTGAAGGGGACGGCG
>VXNS01000055.1:15416-18478 GCA_009840445.1 Synechococcus sp. SB0662_bin_14 | reverse complement strand
GCGGAGAGATTGGCGCCAAGGGTGTCCATGCGGATGGCAAGATCGTCGATGCGGGCGGAGAGATTGGCGTCAAGCGCATCGATACGGGCGTTGAGGTCCGCGCCAAGGGTGTCCACGCGGATGGCGAGATCGTCGATGCGGGCGCTCATGCCGTCCATGCGGGCGGAGAGAGTATCGATGCGAATGCCCAGATCGTCGATGCGGGCGTTCATGCCGTAGATCCCGAAAGCAATGGACACCAGTAGACCAAGGATGGTCACCACTACGCCAATCACCGCCACCACCACGGCAGGCTCCAGCCATGGGGGGCGCCCCAGGCCGTTGCCGAGTGGCGCAGTCGTGGTTGTTGCCTGGGGCTGCACTTCGGGGCGGGCAGGTGGGGTGTTGGAGGTCATGGGTTGGGGGGCTTGTCTTCAACAATAGAGGCTTCCCACGGTTGGCGATTTCAGGACGGGTTGTGTTGGAATATGGGTTAGTGATCGTGGGCTGGGGGATGCAGGCGTCCAGGCTTGGGGAGGGTGTTGGGGTGCGGCCGGCACAGGTGTTGAGGCCGTCCCGGCGTCCGGCGCCCCGGACACTGGACCATTGCCTGCAAACGGTGCAGCAGCGGTGGACGGGTCCCATGGCCCGGCTCGTCCGGCAGTGGCGCCGCTGGGCCGGCCCCAGCCTGGCGGAGCACAGCCGTCCCCTCAGCCTCCACGGGCGCACCCTGACGGTGGCCGTGGACGCCCCCCATTGGCTCCAGGAGGTGCAGTACAGCCGTCACCAACTGTTGGGGCGCTTGCAGGCTGCCGGGTTTGCCGTCACGGAGCTACGCCTGCAACAGCGGGCGCCACGGCCCCCGGCGGGCCTGGACGGGTGGCACCAGCAGCAGAGTTGGGCACAACACCCCAGCCGCCCCCAGGCGGAGGCAGGCCTCTGTCGGCGTTGCAACACGCCCACACCCCAGGGGGAGTTGCAGCGCTGGGGGCACTGCTGCTTCTGCCAACGGGAATCCCTGCCGCCGCCGCCCCGTTCCGAGCGGGGTTCCAGATGATAAGTTGTGCCCACTGCTGCGGCAACCCATGCGCTATGCCGTGATCGGAACGGGGGCCATCGGCGGCTTTTACGGGGCCAAGCTCCAACGCTCCGGGGTGGAAGTTCACTTCCTGCTGCACAAGGACTACACCCACGTGCAGCGCCATGGGCTGAAAATCTATTCCAAAGACGGTGATTTCTGCCTGCCTGCTGTTCACGCCCACGCCAGCCCAGCCACCATTCCCGTGTGCGACGTGGTGCTGATCGCTCTTAAAACAACACAGAACAACCTGCTGAAAGACCTGCTGCCACCGTGGGTGGCGGACCAGGGCATTCTCCTCACCTTACAAAACGGCCTGGGAATCGAACCACAACTTGCCCAATTGGTTGAATCAGACCGGGTGATTCTTGGAGGGCTTTGTTTTATCTGCTCCCATCGGGGCGACCCCGGTACAATTCACCACCAGGATTACGGCTCCCTCACCATCGGCGCCTATGGGGACGGCTACCAGCCCCAGGGGGTCACCCCCCTGCTGGAGACCATGGCCCGCCACTGGCGCCAGGCCGGCGTGGAGACCTTCCTCGCCCCGGATCTGGGTTACGCCCGCTGGAAGAAGTTACTTTGGAACGTGCCGTTTAACGGTCTCTCCGTGGTGCTCTCGGCCACCACAACGGAGATGATGGCCACTCCCCCAACCCGGGCATTGGCCAGGGACCTGATGGAAGAGGTGCAGCGGGCCGCCGCCAGCCAGGGGGTCGCCATCCCCACTGCGGATCTGGAGCAGATGCTCCACAGTACGGCCACCATGGCTCCCTACGTCACCAGCATGAAGCGGGACTACGACCGCAACCTGCCCCTGGAACTTGAGGCCATCCTCGGCTATCCCCTGGCCGTGGCCCGTGGCAAGGGGGTGGCGCTGCCCAGGATGACCATGCTGCACCAGTTGCTCCAACACCTGGACCGGCAGAATCGGCGCCACGGCAGCGGGACCCCGGCGGCGCCAGGGTGAGGGACCGGAGCACAAGGGGCCTCAGCAGGTGGCAATGGGCATCCGCCAGCCCGTCCCGAAGGCCCGGCCAGTCACCTTCAACACCGGCGGCGCTTGGCGCCGCTTGAACTCCGCCCGCCGCAGCAAGGACCAAACCTGCTGCACCAGCGCCGGATCGTCCCCCGCCGCAATCAATTGATCCGGGGTGTGGTGCCGCTCCACCAACTGCTGGAGGACGGGGTCGAGAACGGCGTAATCCGGCAGGGAGTCGCTGTCTTTCTGGCTGGGGCGCAGTTCGGCGCTGGGGGGTTTATCGAGGATGGCCTCCGGTATCAGCGCCCCCCGGGTCGGCAAGCCCGCGGCGCGGCGCTGCTGCCGGGCTGCGGGGCTGTTGAGCCAACGGCAGAGGCGGTAGACGTCGGTTTTGTAGAGATCACCAATCACCGCCAGGCCGCCGTTCATGTCCCCGTAGAGGGTGCAATACCCCACCGCCAACTCCGATTTGTTGCCCGTGGACAACAACAGACGGCCCTCCTGGTTGGCCACGGCCATGAGCAGGGTGCCGCGAATGCGGGACTGGAGGTTTTCCGCCGTCACCCCGTCAGGGTCTTGCCCCAAGGCGGGGTTCAGTGCTTGGGCAAACGTGTCCATCAGGGGGGTGATGGGCACGGTGGTGGTGGCCATGCCCATCACCTGGGCCAGTGCCCGGGCATCGACAACGGAGCCGGGGGAACTGAAGGAGGAGGGCATCAGCAGACCGCACACCTGCCGGGGGCCAAGGGCGGCGGCGGCCAAACAGGCCACAAGGGCGGAATCCACGCCGCCACTGAGCCCCAGCACCGCCGCCCGAAAACCGCACTTGCGGGCGTAGTCCCCCAGCCCCAACACCAACACCTTCCACAACTCCTCCTGGGGGGACGGGGCGGATACGGGGGACCCGGGGGGGGGGGGGGGGGGGGGGGGGGGGCGCTGGGAGGGGGGGGCCGCCGCGACCCAGAGAAAGGAGGGCGGAGGAAGGGGGTAGAGTGGAAAAAGAAAATAAAGTGAAGGAGGAGG
>VXNS01000055.1:0-15406 GCA_009840445.1 Synechococcus sp. SB0662_bin_14 | reverse complement strand
CCCCCGATATCTACCCGCGTTCGTTCGTGGGACGGGTCAGTTTTGTATACCCCCCCGGGGGGCCCCGGGGCCCCCGGCCGGTGGCGCCACCGGACCGTGGGGCAACGGCAGGTGGACCCAACAGGTGGCCGGCCGGGCCGAGGGCAACTGCAAGGCAAGGTTGCCCCGGGGATCCACCACAAAGCTGTGGCCGTCAAACACCAGTTCATCGTTGCCCCCCACCTGGTTCACGTAGACCACCGGACACCCCAGGCGGGCCGCGGCAGCGGTGGCCAACTCCCGGCGCAGCGTCTGCTTGCCCACCGCAAAGGGGGAAGCGGAGAGATTCACCATCACGTCCGGCGCCAGGGGCGCCAGTTCGGCGACGGGGTCACAGTTGTAGGTGGGCTGACGGAGGTGCCGAGGATCGACCCAGAGGTCTTCGCAGATGGTGACGCCCAACCGCAGGAGCCGCCCCGCCAGGGGAATCTCCACCAAGCCGGGCTGGTCACCCGGACGAAAATACCGCCGCTCGTCGAACACGTCGTAGCTGGGGAGGAGACGCTTGGCCGCCACCACCCGCCACCCGCCACCCACCACCAGGGCGGCGCTGTTGTGGAGGGGGCAATCCCCCCCATCCCCCAGGGGGTCCACCACCCCCACCAGCACCCGGAGATCCTCCGGCAAGGCCTGGGCCAAGGCATCCAGCACCTGCTGCTGTCGCCGCAACACACTGGGCAACAGCAGCAAATCCCGGGGGGGATACCCCCAGAGCGCCAATTCCGGCGTCACCAGCACCTGGACACCCGCCGCCGCCGCCTGGCGGGCCGCCACCAGCACCTGGCGGCTGTTGCCCTCCAGGTCACCCACCAGGGGATTGAGTTGCGCCAGGCCGATGCACAGGTTCAACGCCATGGTCACGTTTCCTTTGGCGGCTGCCGGTCATCATGGGTCCGGCCATCATGGCCGGTGAACCCGTAGAGTCTTCGGGACGTCAGCAGGGGCAACAGCTCCTTCGGCACCAGGGCGGGATCGGGCCGTTGGCGCACCTGGGAGCTGGCGACGGGTGGGATGCGCAGCGGCAGCACCTCAAGCTGGGCGCCGGCGGCCTGAAGCCGGGCCATGGCCGGCTCCTGTGGCGGCCCGTTGTGCCGTGGAACCACCACCAGGCAACAGCACCGCAGCAACTGGGGGGCCTTGTACCAGTGGGGAATCTGGGGCAGCAGATCCACCCCCACCACAAACAGCAGGCGGGCCTTGGGGAAACAGGTCCGAGCCGCCCGGACACTATCCAGGGCGTGGCGACTGCTGAAATCCTGCCGCAACTCCAGGCGGCGCCCCTGGGGTATCCCGGCCTTGAGGCCGTCCACAACCGCCTGGAGCAACCGGCAGCGGACCACCAGGGGGGCGCCATGGTGTTTCAAGGGGTTGTCGCTGGCCCAGGTGGCCACCATTGGGTAACGCTGAGCCAGGCCGGCCAGAATGGCCTGGTGACCAATGGTGGGCGGATCGGCACTGGTGCCGAACAGGGCCATGGCGGGGGGGGGCAACCGGCTGCTCATGGCAGCAGGGCCGCGTCCTTCCGGGCGAAGGGCTGGCCACGGAACTCTTCGGTCTGGGTCCAGCACAACCACGGGGCGCGGGGACCCTGTTGCCGGATCAAGTGTTGCGCCATGGTGGCCGCCGGGGACAGGCGCAAGGCTTCTCCTGTCACCAGCTTGTGGGCCGTCAGCCGCCCCAGGAGGCGGGTGGTATGGACCGCCAGGGTCGCCTGGGCCACGGCCACGGGACCGGCGGGGGCCAGGCTGAGGCCTGCCGTGAACGGCGCTGCCGCCAGCAGCAGGTGTTTCACGAGACCCAAAGCCCCCTGCAGGCCCAACTGGGCTCCCCCCACCCACAGCAGATTGGTCCCCAGTTGGCGCAGCAGGGCCTGCCGCTGGGGACCCGCTCCAGGGAGGGGAACACCATAGAGATCGGCCAGTTGCACAATCAAACCCGTATCGGCTGTGGCGGCGCCCGCCAGATCCACCATCATGAGCGGATTCATGGCCAGGCCCGCTGCCTTGGCGGCGGCATAGCGGCCAATCAACTGCTGGGCCCGGGTGCGGCGCTGCTGGAGGCGGCAGCGCATGAGCAGACGCTGGAAGCGGCCCGCAGCTTGCAGGCTGTTGAGGGCCAGGAGCCGAACCCCGTCGGACTGCCACAGGTGCAGCAAGGCCTCCTGGAGGGGCTGCACCTGGGGGGGCGTCGCCTCGCTGCGGATCCTGCCGTCAGGGAGTTGTTGCGGTTGCCGGGGCGCCGCGGCAATCACCAGGGGGGTGGTTTGGGTTGCCTCGTCCCCCAGCACCTGCCGCACCCGACCACTGATGGCCGCCACCAACTGGCGCCGTTCCGCCGTTGTCCAGGTGTCGGCCCGGTTCAACACCAGCAGCACGGGTTTTCCACAGCGGCGCAACTCGGTTAACGCCGTGGCCTCCGGGGCGGAGATGTCTCCCCCGAGCACCAGCAGCACCAGATCGGCCCCCAGGGCCAGCCGGCGAGCCAGCCGCCCCCGGGCTGCCGCCTGGATCTCGTCCAATCCCGGGGTGTCCACCAGGTCCACGGCCTGCAGACCGGGGATGGGGGCAGGGGGAACCCACGCGGCCTGTTGCTGCTGGCGGGTGCAGCCGTGGGCCACGTCCACGGCAAAACACGGCGTCCTCAGCAGGGCATTGAGCACGCTGGATTTGCCCACCCCGACCCGACCGAACACCACCAGACGGGGGCGCCGTCGGGCCAGGCGTTGCAACTGGTGATCCACCGTACGCAAGTGGGGTCCCAGGCGGGTTTGTTCCCGTGGGGAGAGCACCAGCCGCTGGCGCCAGTGCCCCAGCAGGGCCAGCACCCGGTCCGCCACGGCACCATCGGCATTCACCACGGTCATGGTCATGGGTCACCGGGGCTGGGATTGGGGCAGGGGGCGCCAGCCCGCCAGCCAGGCCAGGACCGCATCGGCGCCGATCACCCCGGCAAAGCCGCCAAACTCGTCCACCACCACCCGCACCCGGTTGCTGTGGTGGCGGAAGTCCATCAACAACTGGTCGGCACGGATCATCTCCGGGACAAACACCACAGGTTCGCTGAGCTCCGCCAGGGAGCGCTCCCCGCGGCCCTGCACCAGCGCCGCCAGCAACGCCTCCCGGCTGGCCACCCCCAGCACGTGGTCCACCTCCTCCCCCAGGATCACCCACCAGGGGTCGCTCCGCTCCACGAGCAGGGCTTCCACAGTGGCCAACCGCTCCGAACCCGCCAGGGTGGGGGCCGCCACCCGGGGCATCATCAGTTCACTGGCCCGCAGGTCGTTGAGTTGGAACACCTTGCCGATCATGGCCGCCTCATCGTCTTCAATGCGGCCCTGCTGGTGGCCCAGACGGGTCAGCAGACGGATTTCCGCCTCGTCGGTGACGTGGATGCTCTGGGCCGTCAGGGCCGGCACCAGACGCTCAAGAATCCACACCAGCGGCAGCAGCAGCCGGGTCAACTGCAGCAGGACGGGGGCCACCACCAGGGACACCTGCACGTTGAAGCGGGCCCCCAGCGCCTTGGGCAGGATTTCCCCCACCACAATCACCAACAAGGTGAACAGGGTGGAAAAGACCGCCACCCACTGGTTCGGCAACGCCAGTTGCTCCACAATCACCCAGCCGGCAAGGCTGCCCAGCATGATGCTGCCAAAGGTGTTGAACATGTTGTTGATCACCACCACGGCCGCCAGCGTCCGCCCCAACTGAAGCCGCAGGCGTTTCAAGCTGTTGGCCCCCGGCACGGCACGGCGGCAAAGGTCCTGCACCTGGAGGGTGGTGGTGGTCATAATGGCTGCTTCGCTGCCGGAGCAGAAGGCGGACCCCAACAAGAGCGCCACCGCCAGCAGGAGAAGTCCGCTCAGGGCGTTCACCGTCGCCACCCGGGGCTGCCCATCACCTCTTCCGGTCTCCCCGCAGATGAATCGGATTTGGTCACACTACAACCTGGCACACACTTTTATTTAACCGTTTCCCTCCCCACCTGCACGCCGTGAATTCCCCCTTGCATACTTCCGCCCATGCCCAACGACGCCAGCGTCTCCTGGCCAGCCTGGAGGATGCCGCGGTGGTGCTGCCCGCCGCCCACCTGGTGACCCACCACGCCGACGTTCACCATCGCTTCCGACAGGACAGCGATTTTTTCTACATCTGCGGACTGGACGAGCCCAATGCCGTGGCGGTGCTCCGTGGCCACGGCGCCGGCGGCGCTCAGGATCCCCGCTTTGTGTTGTTTGTGGAGCCACGGGATCCCGCGGCCGAGGTGTGGAACGGCCAGCGCTGGGGTACCGAGGGGGCCATGGAGCACTTTGGCGCCGAGGCTGCCCATCCCCTGGGGGAGCTTGCCGAGCGCCTGGACGGCTATCTCCACGGCGCTCAACGCATCGGCTTCCGTGTGGGTCGCCATCCCCACGTGGAGCCGCTGGTATTGAGGACCTGGTCCCAACAACTGGAGCGGGGCCAGCGGCATGGGGGACACACGGCCAGCCTCTTCGACGTGAGCGCCGCCGTCCATGCCATGCGCCTGCGCAAGGAGCCCGGAGAGTTGGCGCGCATGAGGGAAGCCGCCCGCATAAGCTGCGCTGCCCATGAACAGGCCCGCCAGGCCACCCGGGCCGGGATGGGGGAATACCAGATTGAGGCCCTGTTGGAGGGCCACTTCCGCCACGCCGGGGCGCGCCAGCCCGCCTACCCCTCCATCGTGGCCGGGGGCGACAACGCCTGCATCCTCCACTACACCAACAACCAGGACCCGCTGCGGGACGGGGATCTGCTGCTCATTGATGCCGGTTGCAGCCTGATGGACTACTACAACGCCGACATCACCCGCACCTTCCCCATCAACGGCCAATTCAGCGGCGAGCAGCGGGCTCTTTACGAACTGGTGCTCACCGCCCAGCGCCACGCCATCGCCGCCGTCCAGCCGGGCAGCAGTTCCGCCAAGGTCCACAACGCCGCCGTAGAGGTGTTGGTGGACGGGCTGCTGGAACTGGGTCTTCTGCAGGGGGACCGGGAGGCCATCATCTCCAGCCATGGCTACCGCCACCTCTATCCCCACCGCACCGGCCACTGGCTGGGGCTGGACGTTCACGACGTGGGGGCATCCCGCCTGGGGGACCACCACACCGCCCTGGAGCCCGGCATGGTGCTCACCGTGGAGCCGGGGCTCTACATCAGCCAATGGCTGCCCGTACCGGAGGGGCAATCCCCCATCCCGGAGAACTGGCAAGGGATCGGCATCCGCATCGAAGACGACGTGGCGGTGACTGCCACCGGGCATGAGGTGTTGACGGCGGGGGCGTTGAAGGATGTTCGGGATATGGAGGGGTGAGGGGATTTTGAAGGCTGGGCTGGGGTATGGTAATTTGACAAAAGTTGGCAAAGACCAATGGCATCCGCCATGGGCAGACAACGCGGCAGGTCCATGACAATGCGGGCGCGGCTGCGGCGCTCGATTGCCGCACGTCAGGGTGAAGTGGTGCTCCGCCGTGACGTGCGCGGTCTGGGCAGTGCGTCCCAGGTGAGTCGGGGCTTGAGGCAACTGGTGGAGGATGGCAAGCTGGTGCGCATCGGCATGGGGGTTTACGCCAAGGCAACGCCATCCCGCCTATCGGGGCAACCTGCGCCAAGACAAACCCTTGAAGTTCTGGCTGCTGAAACGTTTGACCGCCTCGGTATTGCCTGGCAACAGGGTAAAGCACAGCGGCTCTACAACGCCGGACTCACAACCCAAGTGCCTTGGCGGACCACTTTCGACACGAGCCCTCGCCGCATCAGAAGACGGCTGCAAGTGGGCAAGGGTGTTGTGGAGTACGAGAATTGATTTCTATTGCTAATCATGACTACGAGACAATCATTGAAGTTGGTCGAGCTCGCTTGAGTGTGCTTCGTCCTGCGGTTTTTGAGAAAGATTTGCTGATCACCAAGGCTCTGGGTCTGCTTCAAGATTTCAACTGGCGCGAATTCTCTATCGTATTTTGTGGCGGTACATCGTTATCCAAGGGATATAAGTTAATCGACAGAATGTCAGAGGACGTTGACTTCAAGGTCATCGTGCCGCCATCTCTGAGTCGTAGTCAGTGCCGCAAGAAGCTGGGCAAGCTGCACAAAGATTTGGCGCAATACTTGAGCGGAGAAGAGTTTAATCCAGGCTCGTCCCCTCCCCGCAATGAGAATCGCTATTTTCATTTTTCACTGGGTTATGCGTCTCGCTTCCCCGAAGTGATGGCGCTGCGACCTGAGATCAAGCTGGATTTTACCGCACACACTCCACGCCTGCAGCCAAGAGATGTCCAGGTGAAATCACTGTTGAGTGGGGTGATTCCAGAACGTGAAGAACCGCCAATTCCCTACTGCGCTTTGGATTACGAGGAGACGCTGGTGGAGAAAGTGGTTGCCTTCTTGCGCCGCACGGCAAGCTGGTCGGAAGATAACTTGCCCAACGAAGAACATAGCCCAGAAGATGAGCGGTTGGTGCGTCATCTGTATGACGTGCATCAGCTACTGGAGAAAGAAATAAAGACAAGAGAGGTAAAATACCAGCTTCGTCACTTGTTTCAAGAGGTTATTGAATCTGATCGAGAGACGGACAAGGCTTTTGCCAAAAACCCTACACAAAGGCTCAATCATGCCTTGAGGTATTTACACACGGATCCATCAGATTTTGAAGCACTCTATGGAGAATTCGTGAACGACCTGGTGTGGGGCCAGGCTGTAGATTTCAACGAAGCCCGCGACGCATTCAGCGGACTGGACTGTCAGCTTCTGAATGGGTGACCAGGTAGGGAAAGAAGGTGACCGCACCGGTTCCATCAAGTGGAGTTGAAGCGACAACTGGGCAGTACCATGTGGAAACGGCTGGAAGTCTGGGCGGCAAAGGATGCCGCTGCCCCACAAAACCAGAAGCAACTGCAGAAGACCTGGGAGCTCTCCCAACCAGCCGTGTCCCAGATCCTTCAAGATCCGGGCATCGCCGTGGCGGTTGAGGCTCTGCCGCGCCATGGGAACGACCCCATCCAATACCTGCTCACGGGTGCTGCCCGCTTGGCTCTGTTGCAGCCGTAATCAACTGGTTTCCTGATTCAGTTCGCTCAGTAGTTGGGTGCAGTGCTGAACGGGGATCGGCAGATCTACCTGAAATAGCGCCCCAGACAATGCGATCACTCACGTTCAGGTACGCATGGGTGAGCAAGTTACGAAAATCAATGATCCGGCACCCTTCCGGGATGGCGGCAAACAGCCGAGGATCTCGCTGGGCAATCATTTTCAGAGCCTCGCCAATGAGGATGAATTCCCGCTCTGTAGCAGAGCGGACGAGCCGGTTTCTGCTGTAGACGCCTTCATCCAGCCCTGAGGTTGCCGCGGCGATGGCTGCGGCGGCTTCGAGGATGTCGTTGAGGTAGGCGCAGGGATCACGCAGCATGGATTTCCTGCTTGCCGGCCTCGATTGCTGCCTTGATGTAGGGATTGCCAACAGCGTGCATCATCCCAGATCCACGGCAGCAGACAGGCTTTTGTGCAGTTCACTCAGCAGGCTGAAGTAGGCCCTGTAAAGAGTTCCAGGTTCGCAAGGGTGGAAACTCCATCTGGCCAAATCGCTGCTGGTGCGCCTCTGGCAACGGGGCCGCCACCTGATCACAGGTATTCGCCCAACATGAAGAACGATCTGCTGCACCTGCTGGGCAAAGTGCTGTTATGCAAGCGCTTCATCATCGATTCCCTCTTTGACAAGCTGAAGTCCAGCATCCCAACCATCTCCTGACCTTATCCAGAATTCGGGTAAGTTAGAGACAGTGAAGGCCGAGGCCAGCAATACAGGTGTACGGCCCGAAGTCCAGGGAAAAATTCACCAGGTTTTTGAAGTCGTCCACTTCCAACCGGGTCAGCATGATCCCTCCAGCCCCTCCACCAGCCCATCAATCTCCCGGGCAAACTCTTCCTCCCCGCCGCCCAGCTCGGCGGCATCCTGTTCCGGGTAGAGGGTCAAGTTCACGTAGGTGCGTCCAAAGCTGAGATCGGGATACCGTTGACGTTGCTCACAGAGGTGCTCCAGCTTCTCAAGGAAGTCCCGAACCTGTGGGTAGTCGGCAAAGGCAAGGCGGCGCTCCAGCCGAGGGGGGCGTTGCCGCTGATTCCATGCGGGATCAAGGGATGGTGATCTGTCCATGGATTCAATGGTGACAGGCGCGGATCGTCTCGGGACCGCTGGCGGGCAACGCCGTGAGTTGGGCTTGGCGCAGGCGCTCCAGCCACCCCATGCAATGGTCCCGGTTGGCGCCCTGGTGCCGGGGGTCCGGGTCGTCCAGGGGATGGGGCATGGTGCCGTTGATGGCCCCGTTGGTGACGCAGAACATGGCCTTCTGGAAACTCATGCAGATTTTCACGTGGATATCCACCACGCCCCGACCCTGGCTCCGGTACGCGGCTGCCAGGTCCGGAGGAAGGTGACGGTACATGTCCTGCATCAGCAGGCTGG
Source organism: Synechococcus sp. SB0662_bin_14 (assembly GCA_009840445.1). Lineage (GTDB taxonomy): Bacteria > Cyanobacteriota > Cyanobacteriia > PCC-6307 > Cyanobiaceae > Synechococcus_B. The sequence continues at coordinate 6,892 of VXNS01000055.1, read as the reverse complement.
GGGGGATGCCGGCCCCCATGGTGGGCAGGGGGTCCGCAAACAAGGCCCCGTAGGCAAATTGCCCCTGGTCGTGGGGGATTTGCGTGGCCTGGGCATTGAAGGAGAGGGTGCCCAGGAAGGGCATGCCCCGCAGAAACACGGCTTCCACGTAGGGAACCGCCACGTCCATGAGAAAGGTGAGCTGGGCATCCTCCGGCAGGATGGCCACCGTGGCGCCATGAAGCTGGACTGCGTAGCGAATGGGCAACCCGGCGGCGGCCACCAGCCCCATCTTCACAAACTCCACGATGCTGGCAATGGAGGTGATCCGCCCCTCCCGGTGGGTGCGGGCCAAATCCAGGAACAGGTCACTCATCACCCGCCAGAACTGCCCCAGGGCATGGGTGGTGGCGGCTGAACGAATCAACTCCGGCAGGAACTGGGGAAAGACCGCGCTCAATAGCCCCAGCAGCGGGTCATGGCGCTGCTTGAGGCGCACCACCTGCTGACAGATGCCGGCAAAGCGCTCACTCTCCAGGAAGGCGTCCAGTCCACCGGTGCCATGCCAGAGCATGGCCTTCTGACAATACTCGGCATATTCAAAGTTAATGCGATCATGGTTGAGATGACGCCATAATCTCCCCAGGTTCAGGTCACCATTGAAGAAACGGAATACGGGGAAGGGATTCAGGAATTGCTGCTCCCCCTGATAGATCAGGTTGCGGCTATAGGCATCCAGCACCTCCCCATAGCTCTCCAGCACCCCCACCACCTCCAGCACGTGGGTGGGGGACTCCGCCAGCAACGGCACACCGCCCAGCAGCCGCTGCAACAGGGGAGACAGGGAATCGGAGGAACCTTCAGCCGCCATGTCTCACGTCCTCCAGGAGGAAATTGCTTGTTGCCGCCTGGTTGGCGCTGGCCACGTTCATGCTGGCGAATGGGCCGCTGGCCGGCTGACCTAGGGCTGACGTGCTGGCCACGGCCAGATTTGCCAATCCCTGGGGCCAGAGACCCATGAGCACCACTGCCGCTGCCAGCACCACTGCCGGCGCCTGTTTGACCAGACCCGCCAGGGGCAGCAGGGCCGGTGGCGTCCTGCCCGGTTCCGTGGCCAGGCGGCCGAAGAAGGCCCGGTTCACCAGCAGCAGGAAATAGACAGCCGTCAAACCGGAGCCCACCATGCTCAGCAGGGTGGCCAGCGGGAAGGTGAGCAGGCTGCCGCGAAACACCATCAGCTCCGCCACGAAACCAGCCATGCCCGGAATCCCGGCACTGGCCATGGCCGCCAGGATCATTAGAGCCCCCGTCAGGGGCAGGCCCCGCTGGGGATTCAGCAGGCCCCGCAACACCGTCAGATCCCGGGTGCCTGTTGTCTGGTAGATCACCCCCACCAACAGAAACATCAGGCCGGAAGTCAAACCGTGGGCCAGCATCTGCAGCAGGGATCCCAGCAGGCTGACGGGGGTGGCAGCAGCAGCAGCCAGGAGCACGTAGCCCATGTGGCCCACGGAGCTATAGGCCACCATGCGCTTCATGTCGGTTTGGGCAATGGCGGCGAGGGAGCCAAACAGCACCGACACCGCTGCCCAGCCGGCCAGGCCTGGGGACAACAGTGCCCAGGCCTGGGGGAAGAGGCTCAGGCAGAAGCGCAGCAGGCCGTAGGTGCCCAGCTTGAGCAGCACCCCTGCCAGCAGCACGGAGATGGGGGTGGGGGCCTCGGTGTGGGCATCCGGTAGCCAACTGTGGAAGGGGAACAGGGGAATTTTGATCCCGAAACCCACCAGCAGCGCCCCCATGAGCAGCAACTGGGTTCCCAGGCCCAACTGTTGGCTCAGCTCGGGGTTGATGCTGAAATCCAGGCTGCCGGTGGCCAGCGCCAATCCCAGGAAGCCCACCAGGATCAGCACGCCGGACACCGCCGTGAAGATCAGAAACTTTGTGGCCGCATAGGCCCGTCGTGCGCCCCCCCAGACGGCAATGAGCAGCCAGAGGGGGATGAGCTCCAGCTCGTAGAAGAGGAAGAACAGCAGCAGGTTTTGGGCCAGAAAGGCGCCGTTCACCGCACCGCTGATGAGCAGCAGCAGGGCGAAGTAGCTGCGCGGTCGTGGTGTGCTCAGCGGTGAGATGGCCACCGCCACCAGGGACAGGATCCCGTTGATCAGCAGGAGGGGCAGGGACAAGCCGTCCACCCCCAGTCGATAGTCCAGGCCCAGGGCGCCCAGCCAGGCGGCCTGCTCCAGGAGTTGCATCTGTCCCGTGGTGGGGTCGAACCGGAACAGCACCGCCACCATCAGCAGCAACTGCGCCGTCAGCACCGCCAGGGAGAGGCGCCGCAACCCGGCAGGGGACGCACCGGCAGGCAACAGGGCCAGGCCCAGAGCGCCCGCCAGGGGCGCCAGGAGCACCAGGGAGAGGATGGATGGCGCCGACGCTGTCATCTCAGCCCCCACGGCCCAACACCAGCAGCAGCAACAGCACCACTGCCGCCACCACCGTCAACACATAGGTCTGGGAGGCGCCGCTCACCCCCAGCTTGAGCCCCTCGGCAGACGCCAGGGAGAGGCGCCCCACCCCGTTGGCCATGCCGCTCACCACAACCCGATCCATCCAGTCTGCCGCCTGGGCCAGGGAGGAGACCAGCCGCACGATGGAAAACCGATAAACCCGATCAGTGTAAAAGTCGTAGGCCAGGAGATCCTGCATCAGCCGCACCGGTTTAACGATGGAGCGGGACATGAATTTGCGCAGCGGCTGGAGACAGCCGATCACCACCCCCAACGCCCCACTGGCCACCACCAACGCCGTCACCTGGGCGGGGAAAGCGGCAATGCCGGGGACAGGGTACAGCCGTTGCATCAGCAGGGGGCTCACCAGCACGATGACGGTCAAGGCCACCATGGGGAGAGCCATGAGCCAATTCACCTCGGGGGCCCGGCGGGTTTTGGGCAGGGGAGAGCCCAGGAAAATATGGCGGAATTGCCGCAGCAGATTCCACACCGTCAACGTATTGGTCACCAGGACAATGGCCGCCAGCCACGGTTGTGAAGCCAGACCGTGGGTGGCCAGGGCAAAGCACCAGAAGCAGCCCAGGGGCAGCAGGCCGGTCATGCCCAGTGCCCCCACCACGTAGGCGGTGGTGGTGGCCGGTGTGCGGGGTCCAAAGCCCCCCAGCTCGGTGAGATCCTGGCTGTTGCTGATGAGAATCACGCTACCGATGCTCATGGAGAGCAGGGCTTTGGAGAGGGCATGGGCCAGCAGCAGCAGCAGGGCGGCGGCCGGCAGCTTGAGGGAGATGAGGATAAACACCAGGCCCAGGTAGGCGGTGGTGGTGTAGGAAAGGGCCCGCTTGATGTCCACCTGGGCCAGGGCCACCAGGGAGCCGCCGATGGCGCTGATGCCCCCGATCACCTGGAGCGTCGCCATGGCCACGGGCGAGATGGTGACGATGGGCATCAATTTCAGTAGCACAATGGCCCCACAGGTCACCACCACGGAATTGCGCAGGATGGATGCTGGATTCGGCCCTTCCATGGCCTCGTCCAGCCACAGGTGCATGGGAAACTGGGCACACTTGCCTGTGGGACCGGCAATGAGGGCAAGGGGCATCAGGGTGGAGGCCACCGGCCCCAGGGGATGATCCTGGAACCAGGCGTTCAGGTTGTCGAAATCCAGGGAACCGGCCCAGCTTGAGACCGCCACAATCCCCATCAACATCAGCACGTCCCCCACCCGCTTGGTCAAAAACGCGTCGCGGGCGGCGGTCACCACCAGGGGCTGGGCATACCAGAAGCCCACCAGCAGGTAGGTGGAGAGGGTGAGCATTTCCAGGAGGAAGTAGCTCATGAACAGGGACCGGCTGAGCACCACGCCGCACATGGCCCCCTCAAAAAAGCCCAGCAGGGCAAAGAACCGCGCCAGGGACCATTCCTTGTCCAGATAGCCCAAGGCGTAGACCTGCCCCAGGAAGCTGAGCCCCGTCACCAGCTCCAACGCCCCCAGGTTGAACCGGGACAGACGAAAATCCCAGTCGAACTGCAAATCCAGCACGTGGAGCCAGGGCAGGGACAGGTCGTAGGGGCCGTGCCCCCAGACCCAGGCCAACGCCACGCTGCCGTGGATAAAGGCCAGCAAGGTGACCAGGAGGTTCAAGTAGGCGGCAGGGCGGGGGCCGTTGCGCCGAATCCAGCCCGCCGCCCAGGGGAGGGACAGCAGCATCCCGGCAAAGCCGTAGACGGGAATCAGCCAGGCCAGGCGGACCAGGGCAAAGGCCAGTCCCTCCGGCGCCAGCAGGAACGGTGTGGTGAGAATCTCAGGGGACATGGGTCGCCAGCAGGTGGGCAGAGGCGCCACAGGGCTCTGGTGGCCTCAGCGGCCGGAGGGGGGTGTCAATTCCGCAAGCCACTGGAGCACCTCTTGTCCATGGGCCTGTTCCTCGGCCAGGAGGCCACGGAAAAAGTCGGCGTTCTCCGTATCACCAATGCGGACACAGAAGTCGGTAGCAGCAGCGTAATGGTCCACGAGACTCTGCTCAAGACGGGTGTTGCCCCGCAGCAACTCTTCCAGGTTCCCGGCAGTCACCACCGGCTGGAGTTGGGACGATCCCGGCGCCACCCCCAGTTTCAGCATGTGCTGGACGATGCGCTCGGCGTGCTGCATCTCTTCCACCACCTCATGGCGGAAGCGGTCGGCACTGGCCTGGTCTCCCCACTGGGCCAGGAGACCGGCCTGGGTCATGTATTGCTGCACAGCGGAGAGTTCCAGGCTCAGGGCCCGGCCCAGATCAGCAAGAACGCGGTAATGAAGGCTGGCCATGGCGAGCAGAAGCAGGAAGCGGACGGACGAATCGGACATCAACTACGCCGCCGGGCGCCGCTGAAGACGAGAATGGATTCCACCTCCACGTGGGGGCGGGCGATGATGTGGGCGGCCACAAGGCCGTCCCCCACCCGTTCACAGGCATCCGCGCCGGCCCGTACCGCCGCGTTGACCGCGCCGGTCTCTCCCCGCACCATCACGGTGACGTAGCCGCCGCCCACCAGTTCCCGCACCCTCAAGGTCACCTCGGCGGCCTTGGTCATGGCGTCCGCTGCTTCAATGGCGGGCACCAGGCCCCGGGTTTCAATCATCCCCAGGGCAATGCCGCTGACGGGAGAGTCCGACTCTCCCGATGGGGAGGGCCTGGCCGCTGGTGCCGTTGGCGGTGGGGAGGACAGGCGCCCCTGGCCGCCCCTGGGGGCCGCTGGCGTGGCCGGGGTTGCCCCTGCCGGGGCGGCGGCAGGGGGCTGACCCGCAGTGCCGCCGCTGGGAGCCGTGGCCCTGGCTGGGCTGGGGGCTGGGGTTGTCTTGGGTTTGGGGCGGGGCCTGGGTGTGGGATCGGGCATGGCTGATCACAGAGGGGGGACAGGGCGTGGCTGGGGGCTGGCGCCGACTCAGCCGTCTGGGGACCAGAAGTCAATGATCCCGCCGATGGTGAGATCGGTGAGCACCTCGGGGTTGGGGCAGGCAAAGCGGGCCGCTGAACCGCTGGCCGTGAACACCCAGTTGCCCACGGAGACGCCGACGGGATCCACGGCCACGTTGATTTTTCCCTTGCTGGTGCGCAACACCCGCAAATAGCAGTGGTCCAAGCCGGCCACCCGCTGGGTACACACCAGAGATCCGATCACTTGCATGATTTCCATCAGGGGGCGCCTCCGGTTGAGGAGGCGGGTTTTGGCGCAGGCTCCCAGTGGTCGATGATGCCCACGATGGTCAGATCACTGGGGTAGGACTTGCTGCCCGCAGCTTCACGGGCGGCGGAACTGCCCACGCAGATCACCCAGTCCCCGTCCCTGCATCCCACGGCGTCTACGGCAACCAGATGGGAACTGCCGTCTTGCACCACCTTCAAATGCTTGTGCTCGAAGCCGGGGATGCGGTTGGTGGAGACCAGCGGCTTGATGACCTTGCAGATCTTCATTCAGTGCGCCTCCTCCATTGGGGCCTGGAGAGAAGAGCCCAACACTTCAGGCGGCTTGTGGTGGTCCCCGTCCCGCACCGTGAGCAGGGTGTGCAGCAAGCCCTGCCGGGACAGATCCTGATAGCGCCCGTGGACCGCGGCGGCAATGCGCTCACAGGAGCGCACGGCCCGCTCCCGGGAGCCCGGCACGCTGGAGTGGAAGTCATGGCGGATCACCACGGGCACGGGCAGGCCGCGGCTGGTGTTGAGTCCTTTGAAGATCTTGATGCCCACGTCCAGATCAGCGGCCCCCTCCTCCACGGTTTCCATGTGGGCAAAGTAGGTGAGGTTGCGCAGGTGGATCTCCTTGAAGCCGATGCCCACGCCAATAAAGCGCTCCGCATGACCGGCATCCCTGTAGGTCCCGTTATGGAATTGACGCACGAAGTCGATCTGGGAGATGTTGTTCTCCAGCAAGCGGGAGACGAAGCGCACCATGCCCTCTTCAATGGCGCCTCCTGCCTCCTGCCGCACCCGCTCGCCGATGGCCTCCCGGGCAGCCTCCGGCGCCATGGGCATCGTCTGGCTGTACACCTCCCGGGAATCCAGCCACCGGTTGCGATTGGTGGTCCCGTCCGCTGTGGGCACGTGGATGCGGATGGCGTCCGTGTCCGTATCCAGACCCAGCAGCAGCAGGGTGACGGAGGCGCCACAGCAGAAGCTGTTTTCCACCGCCTGGCGAAAGTCCTGGAGCCGGTTCAGGCCGGAGCTGGCCGCCAGGGCATCGTCGGAGCCGTGGGCTGCACAGCCCTGACGGCGTGGATCCAGGGAACTGAAGTGGTAGACCACCACTTTCAGGTAGCGGGTGTCCTCGTGGGCCTGGTTGGGCACCCCTTCCCGGTGGCGACGGTGTTCGGTTTTGATCCAGCGGGTGACGGTGCGCTCCACGTCAAACATGGCGCCGGCGTAGGG
>VXNS01000082.1 GCA_009840445.1 Synechococcus sp. SB0662_bin_14 | reverse complement strand
TCCGATCCGATCCGATCCGATCCGATCCGATTATAGCAGAAAGCTTACCGGGTTGAGGCAACTCCCTATTGGAACCATCTTCACCCCTTCCTAATCCTTTCTCCAGCCACTGTACTGAAACCGCGGCGCACTGCCCTGCTTCCCATGGCCACACCCGAAACCATGGGGCGGTGATCTTACCAAACATGAACCAGTGCATTGGTGGGGTAGCAGGAAGAAGGCTCCATGGACAATAGCCAGAGTTTGGCAACTTGGCTAGGTGCGGTGTTGCGTCTCGCCGAGTTGAAGACGTTGCCGGGTCCCGGAACCATCCATGCCAGGGGTTCACTGCAAAGCGTCGCGCTGGTGCCTGGCAGCAAGCAGCGGATCGCCATGTGATCCCTGGACACCGACCATGGCCAGCGCTCCCTGATGCCGCACCAAGTGTTCTTCCCCATAACGGATGGCAAGGGCGGTTGGCATCGGTTGCGCAGGACCATCCGCGATCATCAACTCCCCCTTTGTCTGCCCGGAACAGCTCGTATTAGTCAGACATTAACCAGAGGCTCACTGCTGTGGGCGTGGTAGCTGCTGCGCACCAGGGGGCCACTGCGCACCTGACGAAAGCCCATGGCCCGGGCGGCCCGGCCCAGGCGCTGGAAATCCGCCGGCGTCCAGTAGCGCTCCACGGGGAGTTGGTCCAGGGAGGGGCGCATGTACTGACCAATGGTGACGCGATCACAGTCCACACGGCGCAGATCCCGGAGGGTGGCCAGCACCTCGGCTTCACTCTCCCCCAGCCCCAGCATCAGCCCGGATTTGGTGGGAATCTCCGGCGCCAGTTGTTTGCTCAGGGCCAGAAGCCCCAAGGAGCGGTCGTATTGGGCGCCACGCCGCACCTGACGTTGGAGCCGTTCCACGGTTTCCAGATTGTGGTTGAAGCACACCGGCCGGGCCGCCAGCACCATGGCCAACCGCTGGCGCTGGGCTTCGTGGGCCGCTACAAGCTGCCGTTGCCCACCCCAGAAGTCAGGTGTCAGCACCTCGATGGCCACGGTGGCGTCATGGCGGCGGATGGCCGCCATGGTCTCCACAAACAGACCCGCGCCGTGATCGGGCTGGTCGTCTCGCGCCACTGCGGTGAGCACCACGTAGCGCAATCCCAAATTGGCCACCGCCGCCGCCACCCGCTCCGCTTCCCCGCCATCCAGCGGCTGGGGCGCCTGGCCCTTGTGGACTTGGCAAAATGCACAACTGCGGGTGCAAATGGATCCCCCCAGAAGGAAGGTGGCGGTTCCCGCGGCGTAGCATTCCCCCCGATTGGGGCAGCGTCCCTGTTCACAGATGGTGTTGAGGCGCAGGCTGCGGATCTGGTCCTGCACCTGGGCCAGTTGGGACGCAGTGCCCAGGGGACGCTGCAGCCACTGGGGCAGGCGCTGTTGGGGGGGAATGGCGCGATAGGGGCTGGGCATGGGGGCTCAGTTGGGCAGGGGAGGCGGCGTGCTCAGGATTTCTGCTGCAAATCCTTCAGCGCCGCCAGCAGGGAGGCAGGGCTCTGGGGATCCACCATCAGCACGCTGCCGGCCTTGGCATGGGCCAGTTGCTCCCCCATGGTCATCCAGTCTTTGGCCAACAGGAGCCGTAGCGCCTCCGCTGCCGTGGGATGCCTCTCCAGCACCTCTGCCAAGGTGGCGGCGGCCTGCCCTCGGGCTTCGGCCAACAGCTTTTGCTGCTGAGCCGTAGCCTCCGCATCGATCACCACAGCCTTGCTCTGGGCTTCCGCGTTGATCACCACGGCCCTGCTCTCCGCCTCCTTCTCCAGCACCAGCGCCTCGGCACGACCACGGGCCACGTTGATGGCGGCCTCCTGCTCCCCTTCGGAATCCAGGATGGTGGCCCGTTTGCGACGCTCCGCCGTCATCTGTTTTTCCATGGCCGCCGTCACGCCGGGGGAGGGAAGAAGCTCCCGCAATTCCACCCGGGTCACCTTGATGCCCCAGGGATCTGTTGCCGCATCCAACTCCTGCAACAGGCGGTCGTTGATGGCCTGGCGGGCGCTGAACGTCTGATCCAGGTCCATGAGGCCCACCTCGGAGCGGATCTGGGTGAGCACCAGGTTCACCAGCGCGGTTTCCATGTTCAGGACGGCGTAATAGCTCTTGAAGTGGTCAACCAGTTGCCAGTAGATCACCGCATCCACGGAGATGGCCACGTTGTCCTTGGTAATGCAGGGTTGAGGCGGCACGTCCAGCACCCGCTCCTTGAGGGACTGGCTGGACACCTCCTTCTCCAGGAACGGCACGACAACGTTGATGCCCGGTGCGAGGGTGCGGCTGAATGTGCCCAGACGCTCAACCAGGACGGAGTTGCCCTGCCGGGTGATGCGGAGACTGCGCAAGCCCAGCAGGACGGCCAGGAGCAGGGGCGCAAAAGCCAGGGAGTTCATGTCGACCAGGGGCTGCGGTGGTGTCAGGCTCAGCCTATGGTTCTTGCCATGTTTCCCGTGATGTTGCTTGCTGACCCGCCATGGTGATCTGGCTTGGTCTGGTGCTGGTTCTCCTCCTACTCACCCTGGCGGGGGTGGATCTGGACGGTCTCCTGGAAGCCCTGCTGGCGGCCCTGGCCCTGGCCGTGCTGACGGGTTTCCTGCCATCCACGGCCTTGACGGCCCAGGTCGTCCTGTTTGTGGTGGTGGGACTGCTGCTGTTCGCCGCACTGCGCATCGGCCGCAAACCCCAACCAGGCGGCGGAGACACGGACCATGACCTGGGCACAGCCGTGGTGCTCTCGGCCGAGGCCCAGCCGGAGCGGTGGCGTGTGCGCTGGCGGGGTCAAAGCTGGGCCGCACTGAACAGCGACCCCACCATCCCCTTGCAGGTGGACGAGGAGGTGTTCGTGGTGGAGCGCCAAGGCACCTGTCTGCAGGTGATCTCCAAACGCAGCCTGCTGGCCGGCGATTGATCCTGACGGGATTCAGCCCATCCTCTGGCGACCTTCCAAAGCCCGGGCCAGGGTTACCGCGTCGGCAAATTCCAGTTCACTCCCCATGGGCAGGCCGTAGGCGATGCGGCTGACGGGGCAGAAGGGCTGGATGAGACCGGCCAGGTACAGGCTGGTGGTGTCCCCCTCCACGCTGGGGGTGAGGGCCAGGATCACTTCCTCAACCGGGTTGCGGCTGATGCGCTGGATGAGGGCCTGCACCGTGAGCATGTCCGGTGTCACACCGTCCATGGGGGAGATGATCCCACCCAACACGTGATAGACCCCGTGAAACTCCCCACTGCGCTCCAGTGCCAGCAGATCCCTGGACTCCGCCACCACACAAATCTGGTTGTGGCGGCGGCGTTGATCCCGGCAGATGTCGCAGAGCGGGGCCGTCGCCAGGTGGAAACACTGCTCACACTGGCCCACACGGCGCTTGGCCGTCAGCAGGGCTTCGGCAAAAGCCTCAAGCTGCTCCTGGGGCTGGCGGAGCAGATATAAGGAGAGGCGTTGGGCGGTGCGGGGACCAATCCCCGGCAGGCGCTCAAACTGTTGGATCAAGCGAGCCAGGGGTTGGGTGAGGGGGCTCACGGCAGACGCCGGGGAACAATACAGACGCTAAGGGGCAGGCAACCGCTTGGGCCGCACTCCTCTCAATTCACTGTTGCCACAGCCAGCACTCAGCTAGACAAGATCCATCTCCGTCAACCACTGCACCTTGTCCACAGCAGCCTTTGATCAACTCCGTCAACACCAGCGGGAAACCCACGTGCTGGCCAGCATCAGCAGTTGCCTGTATTGGGATCAAAACACGGCCATGCCCTCGGCCGGGGCGGCCTGGCGTGGGGAGCAGCTTGCCTGGGTGGCTGGACAACTCCACAGTCGTCAAACCAGCAGCCACTACGGGGAGTTGCTGGCGGCGGCAGAGGCCGGCCTCAGCCAGCTTCCCCCTGACCACCAGGCGGACTGGCAGCGGAATCTGGCCTTGATGCGGCAGCAGCGGGAGCGCCAGTGTCGCCTGGACCCTGATCTGGTCAATGCCTTGGCGGCAGCCCAGGCCCGGGGTTACAGCCTTTGGCAGGAGGCCAAGCGCAACCAGGATTTTCCCGCCTTTGCGCCGGCGCTGGAGGCGTTGATCCGGCTGCGGCTGGAGCAGGTGCGCCAGTTGGCGGAGCCCCGCTCCCCCTGGGAAACCCTGGCCCAACCCTTTGAACCGGACATCAGCCATCAACGGCTGGAGCAGTTGTTTGCCCCACTGCGGCAACGGCTGCCGGAACTGGTGGAACGGGTCCGCAGCACGTCGCGCCTGGCAGCGCCCCAATGGACCCTGGGCCAAGCGGCGCAGCGTTCCCTCTGTGGGCAGTTGTTGAAGTCCTGGGGCTTTGACGAGCGGCGTTGTGTGCTGGCCAGTTCCCCCCATCCCTTCTCCACCAACTTGGGTCCCGAGGATTTCCGCATCACCAGCCGCACCCTGACCCATCAACCCCTCAGCGCGTTTCTGGCCACTGCCCATGAGTGGGGCCATAGCCTCTACGACCAGGGTCTGCCGGGGCGGGAGAGCCCCTGGTTCGGCTTGCCCCTGGCGGCCCCCACGTCCATGGGGGTCCACGAGAGCCAGTCCCTGTTCTGGGAAAATCGCGTGGCCCGGGGCCGGGCCTTCAGCCAGGTGTGGTCACCACGCTTTGCGGAGGCGGTTGGCGCCACCCCCTGGGGGGAGGCGGACGGTCTCTGGACAGCCATGAATCCCCTGGACCCCGGCTTGATTCGGGTGGAAGCCGGTGAGTTGAGCTACTGCCTCCACGTGCTGCTGCGCTATGAGTTGGAGACGGATCTGCTGGAGCGCCACCTGCCCGTGGCCGAGCTGCCGGAGCGCTGGTGTGCCCATATGGCCCGCTATCTGCACGTCACCCCGGCCCACGTGGGGGAGGGCTGTCTGCAGGACGTGCATTGGAGTGAAGGCCTGTTTGGTTACTTCCCCAGCTATGCACTGGGCCACCTGATCTCCGCCCAGTTGGCGGAGGCCATGGAAGCCGGGATCGGCCCCATCGAGGGTCATGTGGCGGCCAGTGAGGAGAGCCGACTCCTGGACTGGCTCCGCCGCCATGTCCACCCGCTGGGGCGTCGGGTGAACGCCGAGCAACTGGTGCAACAGGTCACCGGCCGTCCCCTGTCCGCTGTCCCCTTCCTCCGCTATCTGGAGTCCAAGCTGGACCAACTGCTGGCTGCGCAACCGAACGGCGACGTCCTGTGCGTTCGCTGATCTGGCGGCTCCTCCGCTGGGAGTCGTGAACAACGGGACGCCGTTCCCTATCGTAGGCCGCCAGGGCGGCAAGGGGATCACCGGGACGGGCCGCGATGCTTGCGGCCAATACACCGGCATCCTCCAGGCCGGTACACATGCCCCGCGCCTGGGAGGAACTCATGGCATGGGCGGCGTCACCAATCAATGCCAGCGGACCCAATGTCAGGCGCGGCAGGCAGTCAATATCAAAGGAGTAGTTGCATACCAGTGAAGTGGCGGGCGTAGCGGCAAAAAGGGCCTGCACGTCGGTTGGCAGCTTGCCCACCTCGGCGGGCGGCGGCGGCTCGGCCAATCGCTGCCGGCGCAGGGCAGCCGTCGCGGGATAGGGCTCTTCGCAAAAGAAGCCCCAGTGGGTCCAGTCCTTCCCTTGCTCGTCGTGGCCCAGGTCAAAGATGTTGGCATAAATCCCGCGGCCACGGGCATAGACGATAAAGTCTCCTTGGCAACAGAATTGGTCGTCCTGCACCAGCCCACGCCACACCCGATCCCCCAGGTAGTGGTGACGGCGTTCCGGCGCCACCACGGCAGCCAGGGCGGAATGGATACCGTCAGCGCCGATCAGCAGGTCACCACACCAATGGCGCCCATCATTGAAGGTGGCCTCCACCCGGGGGCGATCACCTGAACCAGCCCGTGGCTGTTGCACATCAACGGTCTCCAGGGTAGCGCCGCCACAAAAGGCAGTGGCGTCAAACGCTGACCAGAGCCGGCTGAGAATCACGGAGCGGCGGATCAGCAGTGATGGGCGCCGGGATGAGTTCTGGTTGGCCGGTTCGCTGCTGATGGGGTCGCCGCGCAGGTTACGAAAGCAGAATCGCCGCACGGGCTGGGCGGCTGCCACCAGTTCATCCACGATCCTGCCGAGCCCCGCTTGATCCAGGGCCACCAGCCCGCGGCTCATCAGCAGGATGCCGCATCCCTGGGTGCGGGGTTGCGCTGCCCGCTCGAACAGGGTCACGTCATGACCTTGGCGTTGCAGCAGGACGGCCAGGGTCAGGCCACTGGTGCCGGCGCCCACCACGCCAATTCTTAACGCTCCCACACCTGATTGCTTCTGATTGACGATAACCTAGGCGCTGCTGCCCTGGGGCTGAGGGCTGGTCTCCCAACAGCCATCGGTGGTGGGCAGGCGTCCGGGTCAGTACAGTCCATCGTCATGGGTTTCTATTGCATCGTTGAAGGGTGAGGGCACCATGACGGACAGCAGCGATCACTTCCCCATCACCTTGGGGCTGGAGGAAGAACTGTTTCTCGTGGATTCCCAATCCGGGGATCTATGGGCCGACCCCGACGTGGGTATTTTTGAGACCTGTGGCACCACCTGCGGTCCCCACAAGGTGGTGCGAGAGTTTTTCCGCTGCCAGATTGAAACCAACACCCGGGTCTGCCACTCGGTGGCGGAGGTGCGCACGGCCTTGCAGGAGACCCGCAGAACCGTCGTGGATGCGGCGGCACGGTACGGGGCCTCGGTCATGGCCTCCTCCACCCACCCCTTTGCGGCATGGCAGGCGCAGAAGGTAACGCCCAGTGAGCGCTACCAGCGCTTTCTTGCCAACTTCCAGGACAGTGTTCGACGTTTCGTGATCAGCGGCATGCATATCCATGCCGGGTTTGGGGATCCGGAGACCCGCATCGTGGTGATGACCGCGCTGCGCCGCTACCTGCCGCTGCTCCATGCCCTGTCCACGTCGTCGCCGTTCAGCAGCGGCCGGGAGACGGGATTCAAGTCCTACCGGTTAAACCTGCTGGACGGTCTGCCCCGCACCGGCATACCCAACCCGCTGTATTCCCGGGCGGACTACGATCGCATGATGGCCGAATACCGGCGGATGGCCTTCATTCAGGACGGCAGCGAGTTGTGGTGGGATATCCGACCATCCCACGCCTTCCCCACCATTGAATTGCGCATCTGTGACGTCTGCACCCGCATTGAGGACGGGGTGGCCATGGTGGCGCTTTATGCCTGCCTGATCCGTTGGCTGATGCGCCAGGCGCGGCTGGGCACGCTGCCGGCGGAGCCGTTCACTGAGCTGATTGAGGAGGACCGTTGGATTGCGCAGCGCTATGGTGTGTCCGCCGTCTTCGGTCACCAGAGTTGTGACGGGGGGAGGATGAAGTGTCTTCATGTGCTGGAAGCGCTCGTGGGGCAGTTGACGGATGACGCCCGTGTACTGGACTGCGAGGCGGAGTTGCGCCATGCCCTCGCCATTGTCCGGGACGGGACCGGTGCGGATCGGCAACTGGATTTTTACCGCCACCGCCGCCAGGAGGGAGACAGTCACCAGGAGGCCCTGCGCCATGTGGTGGATCTGCTGTTGATCCAGACCAAGGAGCAGGTGGTGGAGCCTGCCCCGTAAGAGGCCGGTGGGTATGGAAGCGGCTCAGGGCACTAGTCTGGTACAGAACCCGAACCAGACGGCATGAGCCTTGCGCTCTCCACCCAGCTCATTTGCTTCCTGCTGCTCTCCGGCGCCTTGCTCCTGGGCGCCTTGGGGGTGGTGCTGCTGCCCAACGTGGTCTATTCCGCTTTTCTCCTGGGTGGTGTGCTGCTGTCCATGGCAGGGCTCTACCTGCTGCTCAATGCCAGCTTCGTGGCTGCTGCCCAAGTGTTGGTGTACGTGGGCGCCGTCAACGTGTTAATCCTCTTTGCCATCATGCTGGTGAACAAGCGTCAGCCCCTGCGACCCATGCGGGTGCTGCTGCTGCGTCGGCTGCTGTCAGTGGGGGTCTGTCTGGGACTGCTGGCCCTCCTTGTCCAGGTGGCTCTCACCACCCCTTGGGATCTCCCTGGTCCCCCGTCCATCGGTGAAGCCGCCATCACCCGCATTGGCGAGCATTTCTTCACGGATTACCTGCTCCCCTTCGAGGTGGCCTCGGTGTTGTTGTTAATGGCCATGATTGGCGCCATTGTGCTGGCACGTCGTGACGTGCTGGCCCGTGACGTGGTCACCGGCGCGCCCGCGGACCAGGCCCTCCTGGAACGACAGCGCCCACCCCTTCTTCCCAGCCAGGACGGCTCCTCTCCATCAGCGCCTTCCCCATGATGCCCATCACCGACATTCCCCTTCAGGCTTACCTGGTGGTTGCCGCCGTGCTCTTCTGCATCGGTGTCTGGGGGCTCATCAACAGCCGCAACGCGGTGCGGGTGTTGATGAGCATTGAACTCATGCTCAATGCCGTCAACCTGAACATGATGGCCTTCTCCAGTTATCTGGACGGGACGCAGGTGCGGGGTCAGGTGTTTGCCGTGTTTATCATCACCGTGGCCGCCGCCGAGGCCGCCGTGGGGTTGGCCATTTTGCTCTCCCTCTACCGCAACCGCGACACCGTGGACATGGAGCAGTTCAACCTGTTGCGGTGGTAGCCGGTTGCTTCCCCTTGCCATCTAACCTGGTCTTGAGCCCGATCAAGCAGCAATGACAACTGCAGAGGCCACTTTGGACATTGGGTCCATTGACGCCGCCACTGCAGCCTTAAGCAGGGTGGCGGGGCGGAAACGGGCTGTTCGGAAGTCTGCTGTCCCCACAGGGGTGAGCAGGGTTCCGAAGCTTGTTCAGTTGACTCGCCTGTTGATATGGGCCAACGTTCTCGACGTCTGGTTGCTCTTACTTGTGGGGATTGGCCACTGGAAAGCCCGCCGGCTGACCTTGTACATGAACCAGGAACCGTTTGAGGGCGATGAGGGGCTGGCCGAGTTGAAGGGAATTGCCAGGCGCTGCGGGGATCTGGTGCAATGCCTGGATCGCCTCTATGGGCAGCGACGTCGCCTGGGACCGCTATTGGCACTGAACGGCCTGGTTCTGCCCCAACTGGACAACCTGATTTGTGAGGTGGAAGACATCGGCGAGACCGCCGCCCTGTCCGCCAGTCCTGAGTTCACGGCCAGCATCATGGAGCAGTTGGCTGCCCACGGTATCGTTTCACCTGACGATCTGTAGCGTCTGTGGTGACAGGGAGGCGACTGGAATACTTCAGCGGTTTTGAAAGGAACCTCCAATCCTTTGCCAAAAAGAAGGCTCCAGGATTACCCGAACGAGTTCACCAAGCGCTGACATCAAGACTGGAACAGGGACCAGGCAATGACCCTCGCCTGCAAAGAGTTAAAGGTCTTTCCGTCTTCAAAATGCGGGTTCCGGTCCAAAGACGTGGCAAAGGGGGTGGAGCCCGCGTCGTCTACTACTGTGACCAGGAGCGTCTTCTTGCTTTGTCGATTTTCCTTAAGTCCGAGAAGGCTGACTTGAGTTCAGCAGACCGCAAGCAGATTGAGGACGCCCTCCAGGCTGCTGGCCTCTGGCCAAAATGAATGACCATAGGCGGTGCCAAGGAGTCCCTCCGGACAAGACCAGGGGCCTCTCCCGTGCTGGGCGATCTCCTGGCGTGGGGTAACCGCTGTCCTCCCCTTTGGCTTGAGCTGCTGTGAAGCTGACTTCTGTCTGGCTGATCTGCCGCGACGGGACGCCACTGGCAGACCGTTGGGCCCACCTCTGTGCTGAACAACTCGGTGGCTTTGGCGCTGTCTGCCACATTGCCCGCAGCGGGCTCAACTGCAACCCCTTCCCAAACTTGTTGGCCACGGGCCAGCCGGATTTGGCGGTGGTGCTGGGGGGGGACGGCACCGTGCTCAGTGCGGCCCGCCACCTGGCCTCCTACGACGTCCCGCTGCTGGCCTTCAACGTGGGTGGTCATCTGGGTTTCCTCACCCATACTCCCAGCCTGCTCCACCAGGGAGCAGGGAGCGGGGAAGACAGCGTCTGGCAGCGCATCCGCGATGATCGTTATGCCGTCACCCGGCCCATGCTGCTGGAGGCGGCCGTGGATTACGGGGACGGGAGGCTGGACTACGGCCCGGTGGGGGACCTCCACTTGGCCCTCAATGATTTCTACCTTCGCCCCGGTCTGGATGATCGCTCCCCCACCTGTCGTCTGGAGTTGGCGGTGGATGGGGAAGTGGTGGACCAGGTGCAAGGGGACGGACTGATCGTGAGCACCCCCACCGGCTCCACGGGGTACACCCTGGCCTCCGGTGGACCCATCGTCCACCCTGCCATTGACGCCATTGTAGTCAGCCCCATCTGCCCCATGAGCCTCTCCAGTCGCGCCGTGGTGCTGCCCCCCCGGGCTCGCCTGGCCATCTGGCCCCTGGGGGAAACCGGCCGGGTGGTGAAGCTGTGGAAAGACGGGGCCTACGCCGCCACTCTCCATCCCCGGCAGACATGCATTTTGCAACGGGCCCAACGCCATGCCCAGATGCTGGTTCTGGAGCAGCAGCCCTCCTATTTCAAAACTCTGCGCCGCAAGCTCAACTGGGCCGGCAGCCTTGGCAACTCACCGCCCTCGTCCCACGATGTTCCACCATCTGTTTAAGAACGGGAGACCAGGCTTCCTGGCTGGATAGGGGCAACACCGTGGGCAACATGATCCAGGAGGCATATCAACTCCCCGTTACAAGCTGCAGAGGTGGCAGCGGGAATCACCCGTGCGGATGTTGGACGAGATCCTGAATGCTGGGACCTTGCGGCAAGGTTGAGTTGAGCCGGGAGTGCAGGTGGTGGTCCTGCGGCCAACCCGTGGGGCATGGTCTGGCGAAGCCTCGCCAACTGCACGTCATAAAACGGCTTGAGAATTTGAAAAGATCGCACGGGTTGGCCGTAGTAGCTGCGGTTGGCGAGCGTGGGGAAGGAGGCCCATTCCGGCGCCAACTTGGCGGCCAGTTCCCGGGTGAATATGCCGCGATCAGCTAATCTCAGCGCTTTGCGGCGTTTAATCAAGTAGAGAGCAGCTTGATCTTGAGATCTGGGGCTGAAATCTCTCAGTTGGAGGGCTTTTTTCGCCATCCGCCATGTGGCGGGCAGGAACTGGTAAGCTCCGGCTGCCGCGGAGGAATAGGGCCAGCGGTGAATCACCTTGTTGGGATGGCGCCTCAGATCGCGAAACAGGCTGCCTCCAAATAGAACTCTATAGCCGTTTTCCCCCTGCTTCCAGGTGCCCTCGGCATAGCGAATGGTATTCAGCAGCGCCTGGCGCTGAGGGGTGACCCGAAAACGTTGTTGCAGACTGGCAAAGGCCGGCATGGTCCAGGCAACACAGGCCAGAGCCAGGGGTAAGAGACTCCGCAACACTTGCCGAACGCTCCAGAAATGAACCCACTTGCAACTGAAACCTTGCCAAGACGGACAACCATGGGCAATGGCGTTAGTGGACACTAGAAGAAATGACCATTCCCCCCAGGCCCGGCCATCACCTCTACGGAGCCCGATAGAGACACTCTTGCCGCCGCAGGGTGGCTTCCGCATCAAACCAGCATTGCGCTGCCCAGAGCAACTGGTTGCCCTCCAGATGCACCATGGCAAAGTGACGCAGGGGACAGCCTTGTTCATCCTGGCGGTGGCGGGGCACCACGGCGGCGTTGAGATAGGCCGTGTTGTAGCGATCCAGCAAGAAGGAACGACGCTGACCGCCCCCCCTGAGGCGGTGATGCATATGGCCAAACACCACCAGGGGGAGGGGACGATGGCGGCGGATCCGGGCGATGGCCGCGGCCAGGTCCAGATCGCCCCAGTCCCGTGCAGGACGGCGCCAATCCCGACCACAGACATCGTGGGCGGCGCTCCCCAGCCCCGTTGGCCCCGCATGGGCCAGGAGCACCAGGGGATCCTGAGCCGATACTGTGGCTGCCGCCGTGGTAATCCGCGCAATGGAGGTCTCCAGGGACACGGGACCCCAGACGGAGCGCACAGCAGCCGAGAGCACGTAGCCGCCGCCAGAGCTTGCGGGACGACCACCAACAACAGCCAGTCCAGGGGGCTCCAGCCGCCGCAAACCCCAGCCGCAATGCACGTCCCCCAGCAGATACAACTGGCGGCGCAACACCTCGCCATGGGCATCTCGGGCAGCGTCATGGTTGCCCAGAACGCAAGCCACGGGATAGGGAAGCCTTGCCACCATCCGACTCATGCGGTCCTCCCCCTCCCCCAGGTCACCCACCACCAACACCACGTCTGGATCCAGCCGCTCCAGGATGTGGTCGTCGACGGCATCCCATAGACCATGTAAATCTCCGGCGATGGCAATCCGCATTGGGCAGCGGCCCATTCAAGACTTGGTTAGACTTAAGCATCCTGCCTGATTTTGTCTCCCGTGTTTGCCGCAGCACCACCGCTGGAAGCGCAACCCGGGTTGGACCATGGCCCCAGCCCAAGGGATCTTCCGGCAGCCATTGCGGAACTGCGGCAGCGGCGGCGGGCCACCATCCTGGCCCACTACTACCAGGAACCCGAGATTCAAGACATTGCTGATTGTATTGGCGACTCCCTGGAACTCTCCCGGCGGGCCGCCGAGACGGATGCGGACGTGATTGTATTTTGCGGGGTTCACTTTATGGCGGAGACCGCCAAGATCCTCAACCCCTCACGCTTGGTTCTGCTCCCCGACCTGGAAGCCGGCTGCTCCCTGGCGGAAAGTTGCCCCCCCGAAGCCTTTGCCGATTTCCGGGCCCGGTACCCCGACCATCTGGTGGTGAGCTACATCAACACCTCAGCCGCCATCAAGGCCCAGAGCGATTTGATTTGCACCAGCAGCAACGCCGTGGACCTGGTGCGCCAGTTGCCGCCAACCCAGCCCATCCTCTTTGCGCCGGACCGCAACCTGGGCCGGTGGGTACAGCAGAAAAGTGGCCGCCCCATGGTGCTTTGGCCTGGAAGCTGTATCGTCCATGAGACCTTCAGTGAGGCTGCGGTGCTGGCGCTGAAGCAGGCTCATCCGGAAGCTGCGGTGATTGCCCATCCGGAGTGCCGGGAAAACCTTTTGGACCTGGCTGATTTTATTGGCTCCACCAGTCGTTTGCTCAACTATAGCCGCAGCGCCGCTGCCCCGGCGTTCATTGTTTTGACAGAGCCAGGCATCCTGCACCAGATGCGCCGGGCCATGCCCGATAAAACCTTTCTGGAGGTGCCGGGACTGGACGGGTGCAATTGCAACGCCTGCCCCCATATGCGTCGCAACAGCCTGGCCAAACTCTGGCGCTGCCTGGAGACCCTGGAACCCCGCATTGAATTGGCGGAGGACCTGCGTCAACGGGCTTTGGTGCCCATTCAGAGAATGCTGGCCATGACCCGCTGAGGGGGTTGTTGCCTTGATGAGTAGCCAATGCTACATGGGCTTGTGCCACCCGTCGTGCTGGGACGGGCCAGCCCAGCCAGGATAAAGAAAATCCGTGAAATTTTAAAGCTTTCAGCAACCATGCTCGTCAAGACCGTTATTGCTGACCTGCTCTGGGAAATGGAGTTTCTGCAAGGCCGCTGGGCCATGGCGCGTCAAGATTGGCAAATCCTCAACCAACACGCTCTCAGCCGGCAGGTCCGGAACCATCAGGTCATGCACCACAGGTTGCAAGGGGAGTTGCGCAGTTTACGTTGCCGGGTCCAGCATGTGGAAAACATTGCCCAGTCCCTCCCTGCCGGGGGCGGCGAAGCCATGGGACTGAGCCTGCTTCGGGCCATCTGCAGGACCGTGCTGACCCAGGGCGATGAACGGCACTGCTCCCTCGGCAGCCTCGCCTAGCTGTCCCCGTCCTTCGCTAACTGGGGGCGGTCATCCTCCCCACGGCTCAGTTCCTGGTCAATCAGCAGCAGCGCCGCAGCGTCCTCACCCGCCAGCCGCACCCGACTCGTCATATAGGCAGCCTGGGCTTCCGAATCCGCCTGCTGCTGGATGATACCGTCCAGGAAAACGGAGGTGATGTAGTCTCCAGCCCTCTCGGCCATGGAGTAAATCTGCTGCGCTGAGGCTGTCACCGCCACTTCGTTGTCAAAGATGAACCGGGTGGCGGCTTCCACGCTGTCCCAGGTGTCCGTGTTGGGTTGCAGGGTGGCCAGCTCGACAGGTTGGCTGCGATCAATGAGGTGATCCGCCACGAGGCAGGCATGCTGGTGTTCACTCAGGGCCTCCTGGCGTGCAAATGCGGCAAAGCCTTTCAGGTCCCGCTCGGCAAACCAGACGGCCAGACGGAAGTAGTCGTAGCTGGCTTGCAACTCCATCTGCAGGTGGACTTGCAGGTGGCTCAGAACATCGGGCGCCAGGGTGCGGGGGACGGGGCGGCGGCGCTGGGCTGATCGACTGGTCAGGGCCAGAGCTTCAGTGCTGGGTGTTGTGGTCATGGTGCTGTGGTCTCCACGGGAGATTAGGTTGCCCGGTCAGGCTCCACCACAATCATAGTGAAACACAGCTTGGTGATAAAAGTAAATTAGCTTTGTGATAAATATCACTAGCTGCAATGCCATCGTTGGTGCTGTTGGCGACTGGCCTGACGAAACTGGATGCAATGCTCCAGCCGGCAAGCCCCCATGCATTCCGTTGCCTCAGCCCACCGCAAGCGCAAAAAAGGCTGTAAGCGGTCCAAATGCAGCAAATGGAAGGGCGGCGCCTGCCGCTGTGGTCGCGAGTAGGGGAAGGAGGTTAGCCGGCGGCCTCCTGGACCAAAGACAGAAGATGGGGGGAGACCCTTGTGCCAGGACCCGAATCCACTTCCAGGAGGTGGGCCTGCCGCGCCTTGCTGATCAAGCGGGTGGTGGTCACCCGAGTGGTGCCGATGAGTTCCGCAATGCGCTCATGGCTCAGACGAAACGAAAGGGTACACCAGTCCCCACAGCGCCGCCCCAGCCGTGACACCAGCAAACCAAAGAGGGCTTGAAGCCGCAATTCGGCGGTCTTGAAGTGGCGGATCCGCAGCAGTTGCAGGGTCCATTCATTCACCGTGCAGATGCCCAGGTCACTGCTTTCCGGATGAACCACGAAGTTGAGGCTGGTGAGGGCCTCAATGCACACCCCTTCACTACACAGACGGTCCGTTGTAATGCGGTCGTTCTGCTGCAGGAACGCCAGGGTCATGCCCTGGGTTTCTTCACAGGGACAGAGTACACGGCCAACACCGTCAAGAACCTCAATCTGTCTGGACTCGCCGGCGCTCACAGGATCAAGGAGAACCGTTTGTCCAGCAGGCATGCGGATGACCCCCCGAGGGGTTTTCGGCATGGGTCGATACAGGGGGGAAAGAGTCGTCACAAGCGCAGGAATCATCCAAGACCTGAAGCTTAGGGGCAACCCCTGATTTATTGCAAGGGATTCTCAATTAAAAGAGAATTATAGAGATTGGTTCTCAAGAAGAGTGTTGCAGGGGGGTGGGAACGTCGGTTGGCGCCGGCCTACAACCCCTGGAGCCAATCCAGGAGGCTTTGACGATCCCTGGGGGCCAGGGCCAGGTAGTTCTCCTTGGCGCCCTCGGCTTCACCCCCATGCCAGCGGATGGCCTCATCCACGGTGCGGGCCCGCCCGTCGTGGAGATAGCCAGCCTTGCCGTTCACCCGGTGGGTCAGTCCCAGGCCCCAGAGAGGTGCTGTACGCCACTCCGCTGAACTGGTGTAACCATGCTCCGCCACACCATCATCCAGGCCAGACCCCATGTCATGCACCAACAAGTCTGTGTAAGGCCAGATGGTTTGACTGCGGATGGCCGCCACCACGGCGTTGGGATCGGTGCTGGTTTCATGGCTGGGCACATGGCAGGTGGCGCAGTGCAAGTCTCCAAACAATGCACTGCCTTTGGATACCAGCGGATCCTGTCCACGACGCTTGGCGGCGGGGGCCCCAAGGCTCTGGCTGTAAAAGGTCACCGCTGTCAATTCATCCTGAGTTATGTCGGCGGGCTGCCCTTCAGCCGTCCTGTTGGTCTCCGGATCGGCTGCCGTGGTCAGCCCCATGTCGTTGAGGTAGGCCTCAGCCGTCTGCTCCTGCACGGTGGCTGTCCCCGCTTTCCAACCAAAACGCCCAAGGGTCTGCTGACCATGCTCATCTCTCAGAACAACGGCACGACCGGAAATACCGTCACCATCCTGATCGTCGGGATCCGCATGGCTGAGGATGGCCTGGTCCGGAACGGCTTCCAGGAGACCCAAGCCAATGAGGGGGGGCGCCGTTCGCAGGGAGCGGTTCATCTCGGAATCCGCCACCGCCTCGCCATTGGGGCGAATCAAGCCCACATGAACCTTTTGCAGGGGCGGTTCATCACTTGCCTGGGGTTCCTCGTGCCATGTGAGGTCCATGGTGGCCTCCGGCTGGTGACCAAAAATTGCGTGATCCTGAACTTGCCATTCCCAGTCGGGTACAGGCGTTGTACCACCGGCCTCTTGCAGCGCCACCCGCACCAGAGAGACTCCGGGAACAGGGGCGCCACGGCCGTTGCGCACATGGCAGGCCACGCAGGAATTGGCGTTAAACAAGGGACCCAAGCCCGCATCCTGGTGGGTGGCCAGAGGGATATGGCTCCGCTCAAAGAGGGGATCGCCAACATCATGGCGGGCAATCTCCTCCGGCGTCAGGTTTGACGCCGGCTTCTCGAACGCCGCTGAAGTGCGATTGAAGACTGTCAAGGCACCGGCAGCAAGCTGGGAATCGACCGCTAATGATGGATGTTGCACCACCACCAGCAGCGCCACCAGCACTACACTGGCCAGGACCAGGAGCGGGCGACGCACCGCCCCTGTCATGGTCACAGGTCTCATGGGTTTTCGTTTGGAATAGGGATTTCGGTGGAGATTTCAGCCCGGCGCTTCAAAAGCTGTCCAGTGCTTCAAGGGCCTGGGTCATCAAGTTGAATGCGGATTCCGTGGCTTCAATAGCGGCTTCCATGGACTGTCTGACTGCGGGATCGTCCAGGCGCTGGCTCAGCATGGAAGGCATGGCCTCGGCGGCAGAAACGCTCATGGCCAGAGCATCTGAGAGTTGTTGGGCCAGGTCAGCATCCTTGGCCGCCAGCAACTGTTTCAGGCCCGTGTCTTCGAACACGCTCTGCGCGCCGGAAACGTTGAACATGATGTCGGTATTGGTGGTGCCACTGAAGCGGCTTTCCAGGTCCTCCGGACCCTCCTCCAGAACAGCCCCCAGCTTCTCCAGATGCACCTCTTCCAAGGTTCCGATGGCGCCTTGAATCATTTCCAGGACCGTACCTTCAGGGTTGCTCGTCAGCGTGGCGCCAAAGCCATTGGTCCCCGTCCAACTATTCAGCAACTTGTCGGCGGTGTCGTGGAAGGCGTCTCCAGCCAAGGCGAGATAGCTGGTCTGCTGGGGTGTGAGGTCCGCAGCCGTGGGCCAAGCATTGTCGTCGCCGTAGAGGACAAACTCAATGCCATGGAAGCCGATCGACGTGGTGCCAAGCTGGGAGAAGGTGTCTGCCGTGAAGGGATCCGTCGCGAACGCCTGCTCCAGTTCCAGCACACTCACGGGCCAGTCGTCAAGATCCCCGTCCAAGCCCTCTGTTTCCGCAGGACCAAAGGCCCAGCTTTCCGTTACTTCCCAGAGTGGTCGCGCTTCACTCCATTGCTGACGGGCTGCGGCCAGGTGTTCCTCGGTCGGTTCATTTGCCAGCGCCTGGAGTGCCTCCTTCAGGCCATGACTCTCCTCGGCCAGAGCAGTGTAGGAGGGTAAAACCAGGTCCTCGACAAACGTGCGGCTCACCTCGGAAGGCGTAGCGTCCTGGGCAGGGTCGGCGGGCGGCTTTTGAGCACAGCCAACCACAAGCAGGCCTGCCGTCAGCGCCAGCGAAGCCTTGGAGACAAAAGGACGAAGTTCAGTCATTAGGGACCTGTTAAGATTTTGGTAGTTCAAAGATGCAGAGATGATTCAGACATCACCCGACTACCCCAACGATTCTTCTCGCATCTTGCAGTTGGCCCTGGTCTAATCAGACTCTACCGAGCTGGTTTCAGCACAGATAAAAGTTATCTTGTTAAACTTGTATTGTTATTTTTATTACCCTAGTGGAGTGATGGGCCTTCGCCGGGCGATTCCCGGGTGAGGGCCAGGCGAATCTGGCGCAACTCGGCCAGCATTTCGGCAAGCAACGCTTCGGTGGCGGTTGGGGGAGCATTGAGAACCGTCACGTTCACCCCTTTAATTCGCAAGACGTCTCGGGCAAAGCGGGCCACTTCCTGGGGGTGAAACAGGAGCGGGTCTTTGTAATCCTGGCGGAATTCAGCGTTCAGACTACGCAAATCGAAAGGCGGATTCAGAACATGGGGGTCCGTGTTGGCATAGCGGTAGATAGAGGCGCGGGAACGGTTCAGGCAGTCCTGAACGTCCTCAATGCTCATCAGTGCGTCCGAGGACGGAGGGGCAGCAGCCATGGGACCGGAATTGGACGAATGCGTCTCAAAGGGCCAACAGTATAACCGGCTGTGCAGCCTTGCTTCCCCTGGGGAGCGGCAGCCAACCCTTACGCTTAGGCATCCAACCCTGTCTCTTTCGGTCGTCCATGCGGGCCCAAGACCTTCTCCTGGTCACCCTTCGCGAGCCTCCAGCCGAAGCGGAAATTCCCTCCCACCAATGGCTGGTGAGGAGTGGATTCATCCGACGGGTTGCTTCCGGGATCTATGCCTACATGCCGTTGATGTGGCGGGTGCTGCGCAAGGTGGAGGCCATCATTCGTGAAGAGATGGATGCCACAGGTGCCCTTGAGTTGGGCTTGCCCGCCCTGCAGCCTGCCGAGCTTTGGCGCCGGTCCGGCCGCTGGGACACCTATACGGCCGGCGAAGGGATCATGTTCAGCCTGACGGATCGTCAGGGCCGAGAACTGGGCCTGGGGCCAACCCATGAAGAGGTGGTCACGTCCCTCGCCGCCGATCTGATTCGCTCCTACCGGCAGTTGCCCGTCTCCCTCTATCAACTGCAAACCAAGTTCAGGGATGAAATCCGGCCCCGGTTCGGGCTGATGCGGGGGCGGGAATTCATCATGAAAGACGCCTACTCCTTCCATGCCGACGAGGAGGATCTGCGGCGCTACTACGGCTGCATGGATCAGGCCTATCGCCGCATCTTTGCCCGCTGTGGGCTCAAGGTGTTGGCGGTTCAGGCGGACAGCGGCGCCATCGGCGGCGCCGCCAGCCAGGAGTTTATGGCCGTTGCGGATGCTGGTGAAGACCTGGTGCTGAGCAGCGCTGACGGCAGTTACGCCGCCAACCAGGAGCGGGCCCAGTCTCTTCCGCCTCCGGCGGTGCCCCTCAAGGTCGCTGCTGACCAGTGCTTTGCCACGCCAGGGCAGGCCACCATCGAGGCTGTCTGCGCTGCCCACCATCTGGACCCCACCCAAACGTTGAAGGTGCTCCTGCATCGGGCCTGCTTTGCCGATGGCCCGGACCAGCCGGTGCTGACGGTGCTCCGCGGGGACCAGGAGGTGAATATCGTCAAGCTCACCAACACCCTGGGCCGCATGTTGGCAGAGCGGGGCGCCGTCCTGGCGCTGGAGCGGCTGGACGTGGACACCCTCCAGGCCCGTGGGGTGCAGTTGCCTGTGGGATTTCTCGGCCCCGACCTGAGCGACGGCGCCATCCAAGGCGTCCCCGACTTGGTGGGCGGGTTTCTACGGATCGTGGATTCCACGGCTGCGGATCTGGCCGGCTTCGTCTGTGGGGCGAACGTGCCGGACCAGCACCGCCGGGTGCCGGGCTGGCCTGCATTGGGATTGTCCTTCACCAGGGCGGACGTGCGCTCTGCCCAGCCCGGGGACCGCTGCTGCCATGATCCCAAGACCGTCTTGACGGCAACCCGGGGCATCGAGGTGGGGCACATCTTCCAGCTTGGGCGCAAGTACTCCAGCGCCTTGCAGGCCTGCTTCAATACCGAAGGTGGAGGCGCCGAACCCATGTGGATGGGGTGCTACGGCATTGGCGTCTCACGGTTGGCCCAGGCGGTCGTGGAGCAAAATCATGACGATAACGGCATGATCTGGCCCGTGAGCATTGCTCCCTTCGAGGTGGTCATCACCGTGGCCAACGGGGAGGAACAGGAGCAGTGTCGGCTGGCTGAGCAGCTTTATGGAGAGTTGCGGGCTGCCGGGGTGGACGTGCTCCTGGATGACCGCATGGAGCGGGCCGGTGTGAAGTTTAAAGATGCCGACCTGTTGGGAATTTCCTGGCGAGTGGTGGTGGGACGGAATGCGACCCGCGGTCACGTTGAACTCAAGGCGCGCTCTGCAAAAGACGTTCTGCAAATGAACGCCTCCCAACTCCTGCCCCATCTCGTTCCCCAGTTGCAGCGGCAACGGCGGGGGGGCTTGCCGGAGACAGGGGTTTAGACTGCCCTGACTGTCAGCACACCCGTTTGTCGCCATGGCCAAAGTTGTTTTACGTCTTGTTGCCGCGCTGCTGGCCATGGTGGTCACCTTGGCAGGTTGCAGCGGCGCAGATGTCCATGGCCTCACCGGCAACTACGTGGACGACACCATCGCGGTGATCGCGGAGTTGCGTCAAGCGGTGGAGGTTTCCGTGGAGGACCCCGGCTACCGGCAAGTGGAGCGCGAGAGCCGTGACCTGATGAACGATTACATCTCCCGCTACCGCCGCGATCCCCGCGTCAAGGCGCTCGGCTCGTTCACCACCATGCAGACCGCCGTCAACGGCCTGGCCGGCCACTACGCCAACTTCGAGAACCGTCCCGTTCCCGAGAAACTTCGCAACCGTCTCCAAAAAGAGTGGAAGGTGGCCGAGTTGAGCGTGGTGCGTGGCGCTTGAAGCCCCTGGAGTGGCCATGCCCTGAGATCCCCAATAATGTTGTCTTGTTCCCATACGGTCTAGGGGCGCGTATTTCTTGGCGAACGTTGTTGTTATCGGCGCCCAGTGGGGTGACGAGGGGAAAGGAAAAATCACGGATCTGCTGAGTCGCTCAGCAGATTTGGTGGTCCGCTACCAGGGTGGCGTCAACGCAGGGCACACCATCGTGGTGGACGGCACGCTGCTGAAGCTCCACCTCATTCCCTCAGGCATCCTCTACCCGGACACCCTGTGTCTCATCGGTGCTGGCACCGTGGTGGATCCCA
Source organism: Synechococcus sp. SB0662_bin_14 (assembly GCA_009840445.1). Taxonomy (GTDB): domain Bacteria; phylum Cyanobacteriota; class Cyanobacteriia; order PCC-6307; family Cyanobiaceae; genus Synechococcus_B. The sequence continues at coordinate 62,998 of VXNS01000082.1, read as the reverse complement.
AGGTGCTCATTGCCGAGTTGGACATGCTGCTGGAAAACCACATTGACGTCTCGGGTCTCAAGCTGGCCTCCAGCGCCCACGTGACCATGCCCTATCACCGCCTTCTGGACAAGGCCCTGGAGCACAACCGGGGTCCCTACAAGATCGGCACCACGGGACGGGGCATTGGCCCCACCTATGCGGACAAGTCGGAGCGCAGCGGCATTCGCATGTTGGATCTGCTGGATGCCGATGGGCTGACCCGGCGACTGTGCCCCATCATCCGCCAGAAAAACGAACTCCTGCAGACCCTCTACGGCTTGGAGCCCCTGGATACGGATGCCGTGATCCGGGAGTACGTGGGCTATGGCCAGCGGCTGGCGCCCCACGTGGTGGACGGCACCCGCACCATTCACGCTGCAGCCCGCAACCGCAAGAACCTTCTCTTTGAAGGGGCCCAGGGAACCCTGCTGGACCTGGACCACGGCACCTATCCCTACGTGACCTCCTCCAATCCTGTTGCTGGCGGTGCCTGCATCGGCGCCGGCGTGGGGCCCACCATGATTGATCGCGTCATCGGCGTGGCCAAGGCCTACACCACCCGGGTGGGGGAAGGGCCGTTCCCCTCCGAGTTGCAGGGGGATTTGAACCATCATCTCACCGACCGGGGCGGTGAATTCGGCACCACCACGGGCCGTCGGCGCCGTTGTGGCTGGTTCGACGGTGTGATTGGTCGCTATGCCGTCCAGGTGAACGGGATTGATTGCCTTGCCATCACCAAGCTGGACGTGCTGGATGAGTTGGACGAGATCAAGGTCTGCACCGCCTATGCCCTGGACGACCAAGTGATTCACGACTTCCCCATTGATGCCGGCCAGTTCGCCCGGTGTCGGCCGATTTTCAAAACCCTGCCCGGATGGCAGACGGACACCAGCTCCTGCCGCACCCTGGAGGACCTTCCCCCCAATGCCCTGGCCTACCTTGGGGAACTGGCGGATCTGCTGCAGGCGCCCATCGCCATTGTGTCTCTGGGTCCTGACCGGGGCCAGACCATTCTGGTGGAAGATCCCATCCACGGTCCCAAGCGGGGGCTGATGAGCCATTGACCTGCCCCGTGGTGATGCCCCGTCCCGACAAGAGCCACGACGTGGTGGCCGTTGGTCATGCCATCGTTGATGTCCTGGTGCGGGTGCAAGAAGAGGTGCTACAGCGCCATGGCCTGCCCAAAGGCGGCACGGTCCTCCTGAATCATGCCCAGGTGGAAGCGCTCTACAACACCCTGGAGCCGGAGTTGGAAACCTCCGGTGGGTCCGCCGCCAACACCGTGGCCGGACTGGCAAGCCTGGGTAGCTCCACCGGTTTCATCGGGCGGGTTTGTGATGATCCCCTGGGGCGCACGTTCCGCCATGACATCACCGCCGTCGGTGTGGCCTACCCCACACCCCCCTTCCCCAGCGGTGCGGCAACGGGTCGCTGTCTGGTGCTGATCACCCCGGACGCCGAACGCACCATGGCAGCGGATCCGGGTTGTTCCCGTCATCTGGGGGAGGCTGATCTGGACCCCCGGTTAATCCGGCAGGCCAAGGTGCTGTACCTGGAGGGCTACCTGTTTGACGACCCCGGCGCCAAGGCCGCCTTCCGACGCGCCGCCGCCCTGGCCCGACAAGCAGGCGGCCTGGTGGCATTGAGCCTGTCCGACGGTTTTTGCGTGGAGCGCCACCGGGAAGACTTCCGCGCCATGCTCGCGGAACACGTGGACATCCTCTTTGCCAACACGGTGGAGATCACGGCCCTCCTTCAGGTGGACACCATTGCCGATGCCGTGGAACATTTGCGGCATCGGCCTCTCGTTGCGGCCCTCACCTGCGGCGCCCAGGGCTCCTTGGTCCTTGGAGACGGGCTGGTCCATACCATCCCCCCTCACTCGCTGACGGGCGTGGTGGACACCACAGGGGCAGGTGATCTCTATGCAGCCGGTTTCCTCCACGGGGTCACCCGTCACCTGTCCCTGGAGGACTGTGGCCGGATTGGCTCCCTGGCCGCCGGCGAGGTGATCAGTCACCTGGGCCCCCGGCCAGCCGTCTCCCTGCGCCGCCTTCTCCACCGGGAACTGCCTCGGTTGGCCCTGGCGCCCCACTGAGGGCAGTGGCATGGGCAGGCTTAGGCATCAGGGGGGGATCCCCACCGTATTCCGCAGCCAGGCGCCATAGGGTCCGGCAGCACTGGCCTCCAGCACCACGAGCTCGGGCACCTCGTAGCTGTGGTGACGGGTTAGCGTCTCCAGCAGATTGGACAGTTGGTCGGCGCTGGTCTTGATGACCAGTTGCACTTCCCGCTCGTGCTGGAGTTCCCCCTGCCAGTGGTAGTAGGAGGTGGTGGGCAGCAGGCTGACGCAGGCCGCGAGACGTTGCTCCAGCAGGTGGCGGGCCAATTGATCAGCGCTGGCCTGATCGACGCAGGTGGTGAGCACCAAGCGCATGGTTGGAAGGCGGTTGCCCAACATCATGGCCGCCAGAAGACGCCAAGCTGGATTTCACGTTGGCGGCGTTTGATATGGCCCTGGCGGATCAACCGGACCTTGCGGGGCCGTTAGCGCCACCGGCGTCGGGTGTGTTCAACGACGGGTCCAGCGTCATTCCGCCCGCCCGCTTGGCGCGACGGTTCGCGGCCATTGACGTGGCTGCGCGAAGCAACTAGTGTAGCCGGACTCCTTTACCCGCGATCTCGGGGATCCCGAGAAAGAGAGGAAACCCTTCATGAAGATCCAACTGCATCGTGTTCTGACCGCGGCCTCCGGCCTCGCCCTTGCCGCCATTGCCACGTCAGCCGCAGCGGAACCGATCTCTGAACAGGCTGTTATTGATGCGCAGAAGACCTGGGGCGAGGGCATTGTCGCGATCGCCAAGGTTCATGCCGATGGCGGCGACTACGCCGCCCGTGCGACGCAACACATTGATGACCTCTATGCCTATGGCGAGACCAACGTCATGTTCAAGCCGACCCTGGCCGCGGAAGATCAGTTCCGTGAGACGTTTAACGAAGCTCTGAGCTACTTCATCGGGCAAGAGGGAACGGAAGACAAGGGGTTCGCGATCTCGGGCTGGACCGATGTTCGCTGGGAGAACAACAACATCTACACCGACGACACTTCCGCGATGGCCATGGGCAACTACTACTTCACAGACCCGGACGGTAACGAGACAAAGGCGGAGTACAGCTTTGGCTACGTTCTTGTCGATGGTGACTTGAAGATCAATCTCCATCATTCATCGATTCCCTACAGCCCTGAATAGTCACCGCTCCCGCTGCGCCGACCACGTTTTCCGGAGACAGTCCCGGACCCGTTGGGACAAGGTCTCCCTGGTGCAGACAGCCATGGGGCCAGGCTCCTGTGGCCGCCGCAGTAGCCAGAGCGATACCCCCAAGGCGGCACAAACCCGGTGCCATTGGCGCTCGGGCGTTCCTCCCGATTGGCGCGCCAACACCACGTCAACGGTCCAGCGTCGACAGAGGGCTGCTTCCAGGGACGTGGCGGGATCGGGAGGCAGGTGCGTCTCCCCATTATGGCCGGCGCCGATGGGCTGCAGGGGGGCGATGCGCTCAGGCGGCAAGCCCGCCGCGAGGGCTTGTTGCAGGGCCGTTGCCGTGGGCAGGATACGGGCGGCGGTGCGCCGCGGCCCGTGCCAACCCACCAGGGGCACCAGGCTGCGGGAGCCGATGGCCGCCAGGAGTGAGGAACCTTGGCCCAAGTTCTGCACCGCCTCCAGGCGGTCCACCACGGTGGCTGCCCCTGGTGGGAGTTGAGGACGCTGGAAGCGCAGGTAAGGGACGGCTACGGCGCTGCAGGCGGTGTGGAGCGTCCGGGTGATCCTCAGGGCAAAGGGATGGGTGGCATCCACCACCAGCGCTGGCGGCGCCGGACCGGTCAGCACCTGGTGAACGTCCCCTGGACCCATGGCCATGGCCCGGCACTGGAAGGCCGGGTTGGTGGTCAACGATCCATAGGCCCGGCAGGCCCTTGGGCTCACCACCTGGACCCGAACAGGCACCGCCAGCGCCAGCAATTGCCGGGCTGCCCAGACGCCGTCCTCCGTACCTGCCACCAGCCAGATCCAGCCGCGGCGGCTCCAGGGAGGGACCATCACAGGGAATCGGGGCACGAGAATCGAGGAATTAGGGTTGAACCACCGCCAGAGGGGAAACCTGAGACCAGGCACGCGCCTTGGCGCCAAGGGCACATCCGTGGGTGTTCCCTTGACCTGAGCCAACGGTGGCTTGCCCCGTTGCACAGATCACTGTCCAGTTCTTCAAGGAGGAACAATCGTCATGAACCATTGCTTTCTGGAAGCCGTTGTGCAGGAGGCCCCCAAGCTGCGTTACACCCAGGGGGACCAGGTCCCCGTGGCGGATATGGTGGTGTGCTTTGACCCGCTGCGGGAGGGTGACCCACAGCCCACCTTGAAGGTCACCGCCTGGCGGGACCTGGCCACAACCATGGAGCAGCAGGCCCAACCGGGCCGGAAGGTGCTTCTGGAGGGGCGCCTCACGATGCGCAGCACGCCCCGTCCCGACGGCGTCGGGATGCACAAGCAGGCGGAACTCACTCTTAGTCGCCTCCATCCGCTCCAGCAGTCCCCCCCAACAGGCATACCAGCGGCGGCGCAGCCCCTGGTGCCGGATTCCACGTCGGATCTCAACCCCGAGGACGACATTCCCTTCTGACCATTCGGCGCCGTTGGTCCGTCAGCCGGACTCCACCTGGGCTTCACAGAGCTCCAGGAGTTGGCCCAGCTCCCGTTCCAGGGCAGCCAGGTCCAGGCGGAACGTGCTCCAGCACCCCTCGTCCAGGTGGCGCAGCAGCCAGCGGCGGTCCTCCTGAAGGGCTTGGATGAGGGCAGAGACCTGCCCCGATTCCTGATCCGGCATGTTGCTGTTGGTGGCCATGGGATGGTAACCGACGTTGAACGGTGGGTGGAGGCGCAGCGGCTTCACCCATCCACCATGCTGAACGACAGCTTTTGAAATTGCTCCATGGGTTCTTTACTTTCCCCAGGAAGCTGGATCACCGTTTCAGGCACGTCCCTGGCCGTGTTTGGCCTGGTTGCCTATGCCACGGATCACCCAACTCTCAACCTGGTGGGCCTCTTCGCCGGTATTCCCGTGCTCCTGGGCGGCCTGGCCCTGAAGTCGTCGGAGTTGCCGCCTGTTCCCTGGCTGCAACCGCCGGACGCCCCAAGCCGGACGTTGCGCCAAACCGTGGCAACGGAAGTGCAGCGGCGCCTGGTAAAGGACGTGCGGCGCTGGCGCTACGGCCAGAAGGCCCACCTGGAGAGTTCCCTGGAGGCCCTCAAGCTTTGGAGTCGGGACAAGCCGCCGCAGTTGACAGGGCTCAGGGAAGATGATGTGCATGGCCGCTATCAACTCACCATGCGCTTTCAACTGGGTTCCGACGAGGAGAGTCAGGCCTGGCTTGACAAGAGGGATCGCCTGACCCGCTTCTTTGGCCCCGGCCTTGAGGCGGCGGTGGTGGTGGTTGATCCCCACTGCATTGAGGTGCAACTGCTCAGTTGCTGAAACGAGTTGCCATGGACCCGTCTTCGCCCGTCACCCCTGACCTCACGCGGGTGCAGGTGCTATCCGAGGCCCTGCCTTACATCCAGCGCTTTGCCGGGCGCACCGTGGTGATCAAGTATGGTGGCGCCGCCCTGGTGCAGGAGCACCTGCGCCAGGCTGTGTTCCGCGATATCACCCTTCTGGCGTGTGTCGGCCTCCGCCCCGTGATGGTCCACGGGGGTGGCCCGGAGATCAACACCTGGCTGGCCAAGCTGGCCATTGAGCCGGAGTTCCACGCTGGACTGCGGGTGACCAGTGCGGAGACCATGGATGTGGTGGAGATGGTGCTTGTGGGTCGGGTCAACAAGCAAATTGTCAACGGCATCAACCATCAAGGCGGCCTGGCGGTGGGCCTGTCCGGCAGTGACGGCCAACTGGTGCAGGCCCGTACCTACGACAACGGCTCCATCGGCTTGGTGGGTGAAGTGGAGCGGGTGAATCCCGGTCTGCTGATGCCCTTGCTGGAGCAGGGCTATATCCCGGTGATCTCCAGCGTGGCTGCGGATCCCTCCGGTGTGTCCCACAACATCAACGCCGACATTGTGGCCGGAGAAGTTGCAGCAGCGCTCCACGCGGAAAAGCTGATCCTGCTCACCGATACGCCTGGAATCTTGCGCCAACCGGGTGTGGCCGGCACGTTGCTGGAGCATCTCACCATCGGCGAGGCCCGTACCCTCATGGCCGCCGGGGTGGTCAGTGGAGGAATGGCCCCAAAAACGGAGTGTTGCATCCGTGCCCTGGCCCAGGGTGTGCGCTCCGCCCACATCCTGGATGGACGGGTTCCCCATGTCCTGCTGCAGGAAATTTTCACGGATGCCGGCATTGGCACCATGATCTCCGGCTAACCCATCCTGTCTCAGAGATGTATGGGGTCGGGGTCAATGGTCAGATCCACGCCACGGGGCAGCACCGCCCGCAGTTCTTGTCCTGACGGGAAGGGCAAAGGACCTTCCGGTCCGTGGAGCAACAACTGCCAGCGACTGCGCTGGGCCACACGGGCCACGGGGGCTGGCGCCGGACCCACCACGGTCCATCCCCGGTGCCGCAACCGGGGACTCAAGTGGGATGCCAGACATGCTGCCCCGTTGGCAGTGGTGCGGGCACTGGCGCCGCTGAGGCGCAGTAGACAGGCGCGGACATAGGGCGCCAAGCCGTGGCGCCGCCGGCTCTCCATCTCCTGGTTGAGGAAGCGGTCATAGCAGCCCTCCACCAGGCTGCGCACCACCACGTGCTCCGGGTTATAGGTCTGCACCAGCACCTCGCCGGGTTTCGTGCCCCTGCCGGCCCGGCCCGCCAACTGGAAAAAGACTTGCAACGCCTGCTCCTGCGCCCGGAGATCCGGGCGATACATCAAACCGTCCGCCGCCAGCACCACCGCCATGGTCACGTTGGGGAGATCCATGCCCTTGGCCAGCATCTGGGTGCCCACCAGCACGTCCGCCTGGTGGTGGGCAAACTGCTCCAGGACGCGCCGGTGGCCGTCCTTGCCCCGGGTGGTGTCGTGGTCGTAGCGCAAGAGGCGCAGGTCAGGGAGTTGCTGCTGCAACAGTTCCACCACCCGCTGGGTGCCGATCCCGAAGGGTTTGAACGCTGTGGAGCCGCAGTGGTGGCAGCGATCCTGCAACGGTTGCCGGTGGTTGCACCAATGGCAGCGCAGGACGTCCTGCCGGGCGCTGGGGCCGTGATGACGATGCACCGTGAGGGCCAACGCACAATGGGGACACATCACTGCTTCCCCACAACTGCGGCAATTCAGAAACGGGCTGTACCCCCGACGCGGCACAAACACAACAGCCTGCTCACCGCGATCACGGATGGCCTCCAGCCGGTCCCGCAGGGGCCTGCTGATGGCCGTGCGTTGCCCTGTAGCCAATTCCTGTCGCATGTCCACCACCCGAATCGGGGGGAGTTGGCCGCCGGCCACCCGCTCCTTAAGCCGTAGCAACCGGCACGGGCCAGCCTGGCATCGGCGCCAACTCTCCAGGCTGGGGGTGGCGCTGCCCAGCAGGAGGCATGCCCCATCCTGCCGGGCCCGGTAGCGGGCCACGTCACGGGCGTGGTAGCAGGGCATGGGGGCCTCCTGCTTGTAGGACGGGTCGTGCTCCTCGTCCAGCACCACCAGGCCCAGCCGCGCCAGGGGCAGAAACACGGCGGAGCGGGTCCCCACCACCAGCCAGGGGCCACCATGGCGGCAGTGCTCCCAGGTTCGGCGCCGTTCCCCGTCGCTCAGGTGGCTGGAGTAGGAGAGCACACGGTCAGGGAAGCGGCGGCGGCAGCGATCCAGAAGCTGGGGAATCAGGCCAATTTCCGGACACAGCATGAGCACGTCCCGGCCCTGGGCCAGCCAGGAGGCTGCTGCCTGGAGATAGACCTCCGTTTTGCCCGAGCCGGTGATGCCCCACAACAAGACCTCCCTTTCCTGTCCGGTGGGCAGCAGTCCGGTGGGTGTGGTTAAGGAGGCCAGAACCTGGGCCTGACCAGGGGTGAGTCGTTGTGGGGTCTCTGGGGGATTACCGGAGCCGGATGGCTGGAGTTGGGGCTGCTGTGGAGCCACGTGATGGCGGATGTCCAGGTGATAACGGCTTTCCAGCGTCAGCAGGCCTGCCCCGGCAAGGTTCTCCACCGGCGCACGGCTACAGCCACTGTCTTGCAGAAGGTCCTTCAGCCAGCAGCCTTGTGGGCCATGGCGATCCAGACAATGGAGCAGGTGTTGTTGACGTGCTGTCACGTCCTGTTGAGCACAGGGGTGTGGCGGCCGTTGGACCCAGAGCTGACGCCGACCTTTGCGGGGTTTGTGGTCTCCATCCGGTTGGCCCGGCAACCCTGGTGGCAGGGCCGTGCGCAGAACCTGAAGCAAGGAGGTGTGGGTGTGCTCGGCGCACCAGCCAACGAGTTGCCGCCAACTCCTGCTGAAGGCGCCCTTCAGAATCAGCTTCTTAACGGTTTGCAACTGCTCCCTGGACACCCCGGAAGGAGGCTCCGGGCGCTCTGCCATCACCAGGCCGGCATGGAGACGTTGCCGCACGGGTACCCACACCAGGTCACCAGTCTCAACGGATTCAGTGGGGTTGTTGACGTAGGTGAGCAGCAGGGTCCCCTGACCCATCTCCACCAACACGTCCAGCAAGGGGGGAGAAGCAGACGCCAGAAACGGAGTTGCAGAGACCTAAGGAGTTGTCTAGCATGATGGCATCTTGGCCCTTGCCAAATCAGGTGAAGCGCGGTCAGTCGCTTGCCTCAGGAGAGATGAGACCACTGGTCTTTTATCTGGAAGCCCTTCCTGACCCTTGAACTGACCTCCCACGTCACTCTGCGTTGGCGTTGATCACCTAAGCCTTCCCACAAACCAGCCGGTCAATCCAATAAGTCACTCTTCCTACGCCATGCCTTCTGCGTCCTGCCTCGGCAGGAATCAGCCGCAGTTGAAGACGTCTTGGCGGCCTGGAGCCGTTGTGGCTTGTTCATGTCCCCCCCAGGTTTCTTGCCCATGAGTCCACTTGCCGCAAAAGCAGGCTGTGCGGAACGCACAACCAGCGCTCAGCAGACGCCCAAGGGCCTCCCTTCTGTCTCAATGACCACGAAAGACACGAAAGACAGGCTGCTGCAGTCCCCACAGTTTCTCCAGTCTGGACAGTCGTTGTCGGAAGCGTTGCCTCAGAGGTCCCTCAACGTCCAGCAGCACACCGCCAGTTGGCTGGCGCCCATGCTTCCATCCTCTGCGGCAACAGGTTCCGGTGGATCAAGCAATGGCGCTAGCAACAACGGTTCGGATTCAGCAGCCGGTCTTCACCAAGTGACGGCGGGCGAGGCGGCTGCAGCCAAGGGAATCGGCGCCGAAGCCATGACCAGCGCTGCCGTCAAACAGAGGCTGGCGCGCCTCAGGGCCATCCTGCGCAGACTCAGAGCCACTGCCCAAGCCAATGGAACCCGGTTCAAAATCTGCCTCACCGCCAAAGGACTGGTGCGGGCAAAGGCTGCCTTGTTAAAGGCCGGGTCGGTACAACAGCCCGCCCTCGGGCAACAGGTGGTCCCATCATTATGCAGCGAGCCCAGGGAACAGAAACCGGAATCCCTCAATTCCCGGCACCCCATGGCCGCCAACCCGTCCCCCGCCAGGGACCGGTGCTCTGCGGGGCCACAACCTGCTGCTGCCCAGGCCGATCCGTCCCATCATCCCCAAAAGACGAAAAGCCCGGCAAAGACCAAGGCCGCACCCACTGCAACCCAATCCCTCACCGCTGCAGCCCGTTCCGGCAGCGGCGGCGCAGCGAACGCCAAAACAGCCCCGGGAGCGCAAAAGCGTTCCCGTCATGCTGCCCAGCCTGTCAGGGCGGGCGCAAAGGGGGTGTACACGGAAGACTCCATTCGCGTCTACCTCCAGGAAATCGGCCGTATTCGCCTCTTGCGCCCGGACGAGGAAATTGAGTTGGCGCGGAAAATTGCGGACCTGCTGTACCTGGAGCAGGAAGCGGAGACCTACTTCAATGAAAACGAGCGCTACCCCTCTGTCAGCGAGTGGGCCGAGCAGGTTTCCATGCCCTATCGCAGCTTCAAGAGGCGTCTGAAGCTGGGACGGCGGGCCAAGGAGAAGATGGTGCAGTCGAACCTGCGCTTGGTGGTGTCCATTGCGAAGAAGTACATGAACCGCGGCCTCTCCTTCCAGGACTTGATTCAAGAAGGAAGCCTGGGTCTGGTGCGGGCGGCGGAAAAATTCGACCACGAGAAGGGTTACAAGTTTTCCACCTATGCCACCTGGTGGATCCGCCAGGCCATCACCCGCGCCATCGCCGATCAATCCCGCACCATCCGCCTGCCCGTCCATCTCTACGAAACCATCTCTCGCATCAAAAAGAGCACCAAAACCCTGAGCCAGGAATTGGGTCGCAAACCCAGTGAAGAGGAAATTGCCGAACGCATGGAGATGACCATCGAGAAGCTGCGCTTCATCGCCAAGAGCGCCCAGTTGCCCATCTCCTTGGAAACACCCATTGGCAAGGAGGAGGATTCTCGTCTCGGGGACTTTATCGAGTCCGGCACCGAGAATCCCGACCAGGACGTGGCCAAGAACCTGCTGCGGGAGGACCTGGAGAGTGTGTTGGCCACCTTGAGTCCCCGGGAACGGGACGTGTTGCGCCTGCGTTACGGCCTGGATGATGGCCGCATGAAAACCCTTGAAGACATTGGCCAGATCTTTGAGGTGACCCGGGAGCGGATTCGTCAGATTGAGGCCAAGGCTCTGCGCAAGCTGCGCCACCCCAATCGGAACGGCGTCCTCAAGGAATACATCAAGTAGGGGAACGCAGGGCACGTCAAGTGGGCAGCCTATGCTGAGAGGCGTTGCCCGCACCCCTCTCTCCGGTGAGCCAAGCCCCCTGCCTCCGCATTGCCTCCCGCCGCAGCCAGTTGGCCATGGTGCAGACAAACTGGGTCAAGGCGGAACTGGAAAAGGCCCATCCGGGATTACGGGTGTCGGTGGAGGCCATGGCCACCCAGGGGGACAAGGTGTTGGACGTGGCCCTGGCCAAAATTGGCGATAAGGGCCTGTTCACCAAGGAGTTGGAAGCCCAGATGTTGTTGGGGCGGGCCGAGATTGCTGTCCACTCCCTCAAGGATCTACCGACGGCCCTGCCGGAGGGGTTGATGCTGGGCTGCATCACGACAAGGGAAGATCCCGCCGACGTGCTGGCGGTCAATGGGCGTTTCAAGGGCTATCGGCTGGAGACCCTGCCGGAGGGCAGCCGCATTGGCACCAGTTCACTGCGCCGTCTGGCCCAGTTACGCCACCACTATCCCCACTTGGTGTTCAAGGACGTTCGGGGCAACGTGCTGACCCGGCTGGAGAAGTTGGATGCCGGTCTGTACGACGGACTCGTTCTGGCGGCGGCGGGGTTGGAGCGGTTGGGGCTGGCCGGTCGCATCCACCAGGTGATTGCCCCCGAGATTTCCCTCCACGCGGTGGGGCAGGGGGCCCTTGGCATTGAGTGTGTGGCCGACAACCAGGAGGTGCTGGAGCAGATCCGTGTTCTGAACCATGACGACACCCGGGACCGCTGCCTGGCGGAACGGGCCTTTCTGCGGGAGTTGGAGGGGGGATGCCAGGTGCCCATCGGGGTCAACAGCGCCATCAACGGCGAGACCGTGGCGCTCACCGGCATGGTGGCCAGCCTGGACGGCCAGACCCTGATCCGGGACCAATGCCACGGCCCCCGTCACACCCCCGAGGCGGTGGGCCGACAACTGGCCCTGGCCCTCAAAGATCAGGGCGCCGCGGCCGTCCTGGAGGAGATCTTTGCCACTGTACGCGCTGAGGCGACCCATTAACACCGCTGAAATTCCAGCAGCCGTGAGAAGTAAAACGGCGCACTGCAAAACAGATGACGACCGGTGGGCTGAAATCCGGCGGCGGCGGCGGCGGCCACAATGCCGGATTCCTTCAGGGTGTAGGCCCGGGTCACCTTGCTGGCGCCGGGGAACATGCTGCCGACGGCTTTGAGCAGGGACAGGGACAGACTGTACGGAGCAAAGCTGACGATCAGACGATTCCGACTCAGGCTGGCCAGGTGGCGCACCATGGCCTCCGCTGCCTGTTGGGGGTAATGGATGAACACGTCCAGGCAGACAACCGTGTGGAATTCACCCCGCAAGGCCTCCAAATCAGCCACGTGAAACCGCACCTGCTCAGTGCTGATACCGGCGGCAACGGCCCGCCGTTGCGCTTCGGACAGCATGGCTTCGGACAGGTCGCTGGCGGTAATCCCCCTGGCGCCCATGGCCGCCAGGGGCAGGGTGAGGGAACCCACGCCACAGCCGGCATCACAGAAGCTGCGGGTCTTGACGTCGCCATCTTCCTCAAGCCAATGCAGCACGGCGGCAACGGTTTTGTTGTGGCCGTGGCGGATGTGCTCCTGCACCCTGTTCACCTCCTGGGTGTCGCTGTAGATGCGGCGCCAGCGCTCAAAACCGGTCCCGTTGAAATAGGCGCGCACCACCTCTTTCTCGTTGCCGGTGGTGGTGCTGGGGCTGGATGGGACCATGGCCGGATGCAAGTGGATAGGCAGGGATCTTACTTAACCCGAGTTCTGGATAAGGGAAAGCAGGGGAAGCCTCTTTCTGCCCTGGCTCGTGGCTTGGGGAAGCCTGATGGGGAGAGGGAAGATAGGGGAAAGGAGTCCTGCTGCGACCTGGTGTTCAGGCTGTCCAGACCTTGCCGTGGGGTGAGGGTGAGGTTCCCATGTCAGGCATGACCTGATTGGGGATCCACCTGTACCACACAAACGGAAGGCCCCCTCATGACGGATTTTACCATTGCCTTGTTCTGCTGTCTCGATGTTTTTGCCAAGCTGGTTGAGGAGTGGGAGCGTCACCACTTGATCCCCTTTGAACGTCAGCGCCGACGTGGTGGCAAGCTCTCCCTGGGCGAGATGCTGTTCATCATGGTGCTGTTTCACGTCTCGGCCTATAAGGATTTCAAGTATTTCTGGCGCTATGGCCTCACCCAAGAGTATCGGAATTGCTTTGGCGAACTCCCCAGCTATGGCCGGTGTGTGAGCCTGAAGCCTGGGCTGTTGCTGCCCTTTTGCCTCCTGCTTCACTATTTCCGCGGCCAGGAAACCGGCATCTACTTTGCCGACAGCACCAAGCTGGCGGTCTGTCATAACGTAGGGATCAACCGCAAGCCGTTGGAAGCCATGGGTGCTGCTCTACAAGGGAAGATCTTCGCTGATAAGGGTTATCTTCCCCAGTCGCTGCTGGAGCGCCTCTGGCAGCGGGGGCTCCACTTGATCACCGGCATTCGCCGCAACATGAAGAACCACCTGATGCCACTGCTGGACAAAGTGCTGTTGGGCAAACGATCCATCATGGAAACTCTCTTTGATAAGCCCAAATCCAACATGGGACTGGAGTACACTCGCCACCGCTCTCCCGCCACCGTCCTTTTCCATATTCTCTTGCCTAGCGGTAACCACCCTGGCACAAACCAAGGTCAAAATGGGTAAAGTCGGCATCCCCAGCCTTATGCCCAACATCCCAGGTCTCTCCTGAGATTCTCCAGAATTGGGGTTATGAAGAATCTCTGACCAGGTTTGGCCTGGCCGCAGCAGGGGTGTTCGGCAATCTCCATTGCAGTTGTGGGTGCGTGGGGAAATGATGGTGCTCGCTACCACCGCCAAAGCGGTGATTTGCCAGACAAGCTGAAAGCAATACGGGTCGAACTTTGGCGCTTGGGCCAAAACTGGACTGGCCAGGCCTACGCACCCACTGTTTCTGCAGGCGGACACGGTTCCTGTTCTGTACCCCACGTACATTTCCAAGGCCTGAGTGACCGGTGACCGGTCAAGATCAGCCCATCCATCCCCCACTTGCATACCGTCCTCAAACAACGAGAACGGAAAGCGGAACCGCTCCTCCCGGCCCAAAACCTGTAGAAACAGCCAGGGCCGAAGGGCGCTACGAAAAGACGCTCTCGCCCTTGGACGCCCGTGACCGCGCAGCGACAATTCAACGACGACGCTCTGGTGGCAAGTCAGCGTGAGTACCAAGGACCAGACCTGCACTGCGGACCTGCTGGACAAGGGATTTCCACAGGGGAAGCAATTCCTCTGGAGAGCGTTCAGGAAGGTTGTGACCAATCCCGTTCACACTCTGACATAACCCGGGAGTGAAATACCCTGGTGGAAGATCAATGAACGGTCGCGGGAAAGCCGGGTTATCACCTGCTGGCTTTGCGGGAAAGAACCTGAACATCCCGTTGACTGGCTTGTCTGAGGTCGCTCCACGATACAGCCGGAACTACGCTTCAGCGTTTGGATCCGAACAGCCCTCTTCTCCGTCTTCGATTGAACCACACTCCGGTTTATCGAGTGAGTGGCTGCCCTCTGGCGCCGTCATCGGCTTTGGCCTGTTCATGTTGCTGCGGGGCGACATGAAGGCCATGGAGGAGCGGCAGCGGCAAGACATGAGGGAACTATGCTCCAACCTGAAAGCCCTTGGCGAGAAAGTGGGATCGCCTGGTGGAGAGCGTCCTTGTCGACAGGCAGTTCTAGACTCAGGGCGACTCATAACCAGAAGATGATTGTGGCCGCCAGAAAGACAGCAGATCAGCCAGAACAAACCGTCTATACTTCCTCCTCCTGAACCTCTCCTGGGGTCTCCCCCCCTCACCAGGGGAGATCTCTTCCTCCGAGCCAGGCCAGCTTTGGTGGGTGCAGTGTACGTTGCAGGGCCTGTCGTTGCATTGCTGTCGGTATCACAGATGCTTCCAGTAGACGATCTTGTCTGCACCGGCCTCGTAGAACTCGCGAATACGAGCCTCCTTGGTATAAGCCAGTGGCGTTATAGAAGGCTCGGGTTTGCCTGAATTCCGGCGTTCCCATGGTCTCGACGATAAGAATCCGTTGCCTGTCCAAGCGAAGGCGATTCTCCAGATACCCCGTCATCGACCTGCCAATGCCACGTCCCCGGTAGCTGGTGAGGATGCCGATGGCAAGGAGGTTCCAGGTGCCGCTCATCATGCGCTCCGGTTGGCAAAAGCCGAACCCGACCACCTGCCTGTCCGCAACCGAGACAAACCAGATGTCGCGATTGGTCTGCCCAATGTAGCCCGCGATCATGTCCTCCAGCATGTCTGACGGAAAAAGATCGGCGTCTTTCGTCACGGACTTGATCGCCGGAATGTCCGACTGCTGAGCCGGTCGGATTGGTGTATTCCATGGTGGCCCTCGATCCAGGACATGGTCAGGAGTTCCTGCGTGTCGGAGTCAACCGGAGCAGGATGCCGTGCGGTTGAGTTCCCGTCTGCGTTCCTTTTGCCACGCCGCCTGGTCAAGTCTTACCCCTGTGGGCAGGCCACGTCCTCGACACTGAACACCAGACGCACGAACAACAACCATGCTGCGGTTACGTGGGGACGGGGCGCTGTTGCGCTTGGTGATGGATTCCAGCAAACGGTCACAGCCAGAGAGAGATCTTCGGCTGAACGATCTCTACGCAGGACAGCGCCAGCACTCCCCCAAGCAGTAGGGGCGCCAGCCAGCGCAGGGCGAGCAGCAGCACCCGCAGCAGGGGCGGTGGGAGTTGGGACAGGTCCTCCCTCAACTGTTGAGGCGCCACCCAGCCCATCAGCAGACTCAGCAGCAATCCACTGCCGATCAACACCACCCCGCCAAACAGGTCATGGCTGGCCATCAGCAGGTCCGTACGCAGTAAGGCGGGCAGCCCCAGGAGGGCCACCACCGCCACGGTGCTCCAGGTGGTCACTGCTCGCCCCCAGCCCAGGCGGTCCATCACCACGGCAACAGGCACCTCCAGCAAGGAGACGGCCGAGGTGACGGCGGCAATGCTGGCCAGAAAGAAGAACGCCGCCATCAGCAGCGGACCTGCACTGCCCAGGGAGGCAAAGCCCAGGGGGATGGCTACGAACAGGGTGCCCACCGCGCCGGTGCCGTCGTGCTGTCCCACTGCAGCGGTGCTCATCAGGGGCACGACGATGAACACCGCCAGGAGACCAACGGCCGTGTCCAGGGCCGTGATGATGGCCGCCTGTTGGGGCAATGGCTCACGCTGCCCCAGATGGGACGCATAGGCCAGCATGGCGCCGCTGCCCAGGCCCAGGGAGAAAAACGCCTGGCTAAAGGCTTGCCGCAGGATATGGGGATCCAACCAGTCGGACCAGCGCCAGTGGAGCAGCACCTCTTCATATCTTGCAGGTGCGTCCGCAAGGGAGGCAGACCAGATCAGCAACCCCGTGAGCAACATCAGCAGGGCCGGCATGGACCAGCGGCTCAGCCGCTCAATCCCCTGTTGCACCCCTGTGGCTACCACAGCCGCGGTCAGCGCCAACACCAGCCCGTAGGCCACAGCCTCGGCCCATCCCCCGCTCAGCTTGAGAAAGAAGGCATCGGCACTGGCCTGGTCCGTGGGGACATGGCCCTGGAGCACCGCCAGCAAGGCCCGTCCCACCCAGGCGGTAATGACGGCATAGTACCCGAGGATCAGGGCGCTGCCGAGGGGGAAAAGCCAGCCCAGCGGCCGCCAGGACGGACCGCCCACCGCCACGGTGGCCAGCAGGGGCGAGCGTCGTGTATGGCGCCCCAGCACCAACTCCGCCAACAACAACGGGAAGCCCAGCAGCACAACGGCCACCAGGTAGAGCACAAGAAAGGCCATGCCTCCCCCAAGGGCAACCCGGTAGGTCAGTCCCCAGAGATTGCCCAGGCCAATGGCGCTGCCCGCTGCAGCCAGCACAAAGCCCAGGGAGGAGCCCCAGCTCTGCTGGGCACTGGCTGACGGGGCGGAGTTGGAATTCTCAAGACCGGCCATCCCCATCCATCCAGCAGCGTCACAATGTACACACAACGGAATGAGGCCTCATGGGGGCGGATTTGCAAGCCCGCTGGCATCGATCCATTGCCGAGATCCCACAAGCCGCCTGGCAGGCCCTGGCGGCGCCCCACGGTCTGCCCCACTTTTCCTGGGATTGGCTCCATTGCCTGGAGATCTCCGGCACCATCGCCCCCCGCCATGGTTGGCAGAGTTGCCACCTCAGCCTCTGGCGTCGGCAGAAGTTGATTGCGGTGGCGCCCCTCTATCTCAAAGCCCACAGCTATGGGGAATTTGTCTTTGACCAGGCCTTTGACCAGGTGGCGGGACAATTGGGGCTGGACTACTACCCCAAGCTGCTGGGCATGAGTCCCCTCACACCTGCCATGGGTTATCGCTTCTTCATGACGCCCGGTGAAGACCAGCGAAGCATCACCCAACTCATGTTCAAGCTGGTGGATGATTTCTGCCGACGCAACGGCATCCTCAGCGCCAACTTTCTCTATGCCGCGGCGGATTGGGCGGCGCTGGCCGAGCAAGCCGGTTGTGCCACTTGGCTGCAACTGCGCAGCGAATGGCGCCGCAACGGGGAAGATCGTTTTGCGGATTACCTGGCCGGCTTTAACGCCAATCAACGGCGCAACATCAAGCGGGAGCGCCGCGCTGTTGCCCAGGCGGGCATCAGCCTCACACCCATGGCGGGAGACGAGATTCCCCCGGGCATGTTGCAGCAGATGCATGGCTTCTACACTGCCCACTGTGCCCGCTGGGGTCCCTGGGGCAGCAAATACCTGACGGAAGACTTTTTCCGGTTGGCGGAACAACGGCTACGGCGCCATCTGGTGCTCTTCAGTGCCCATGAAGGGGATCCCCTGGCGCCGGTGGCCATGAGCCTCTGTCTGCGCAACGGTCACCAGCTTTGGGGCCGTTACTGGGGCAGTGACGTGGAGGTGAACGGTCTCCATTTTGAAACCTGCTACTACACCCCGATTGCATGGGGCATTGGGCAGGGAATCCAGCAATTCGACCCTGGCGCGGGAGGGAGTCACAAACAGCGGCGGGGCTTCCGGGCGGAACCGTTTGCCTGTCTGCACCGCTGGTTTGATCCCACCCTGGATCAACTGTTGCGGGCCTGGCTACCCCAAGCCAACCGCCGTTTGATGGAACAAATCAACGACTTGAATGCCCGGATGCCTTTACACTCCCCGTCCTGATTGCCCTTGCCGATTTAAGATGGGGCCATGGCCATGACTCCCCAAGAGCGGCGGCGCCATGACGATCATCTCTCCCGCCGTGCGATTGCCCTTGATCCTTCCGGCTACTTCCTGATCTCTCTGGATCGGGACGCTGGCCACATTGTTGCTGAACACTACAGCAACGTCATTAACGACCAGGGCCTTGCCGCGGATCCGGAGACGGGGGAGGTGTTGGCGTGTCGTGATGGGGCGCCCCGTCAGCCTGTGGCCACCTACCGGGGGTGTTCCGCCAAGGAGGTGGGCATTCGCCTGGTGGAAGAGGCGGATCCATGCCCTGTGGGCCGCCTGGACCATGCCCTGTATCTGGGCCGTGAGTTGCAGCGGGCCGAGGCCTGCCTTGAGAGCGGCCATGAGTATGTCCAGGATTGAGGTGTGGGGCTGCATCCCCCTAGAATGGGAATTGAATTTTGCCTGAGCACACCGTGGGCGTTGCCTTTTATCTGATCTTCATGGCTGCGGGCCTGGCCGGTGCCGTGGTCATGTTCAAGCTGCTGCGGGGCATCAAGCTGATCTGAGTTCAGAACAGAAGCGTCATAACCAAACCCGGGCCCGGGGAGCAGGAAACAGAATCCGCTTACCAGGCCTCCCCAGGCGCCGCGCCAGCGCCAGCCCAGCACCATGGCCAGTTGACTGGAGGCGGGTCCGGGCAGGGCCTCGCACAGGGCCACCCCCTCGGCAAAGGCCTGGGCACTCACCCACTGGCGTTGCTGGACCACCTGCTCCCTCATCAGGGCCATGTGGGCCTGGGGGCCGCCAAAACCCAGCAGGCCAATGGGCAGGAACACCCGGACGAGTTCAGCCCAGGAGGGACGGTTCACCGCCGTGGGTCCCGGAACAGCGTGATCTCAAGGGCCGGCATGGTCCACCGTTGTGGCTTCCAGGTCGTAGAGATGGGCAGCGGTGATGCGGGCCTGCACCAGGTTGCCCACCCGGCCCGGCCCCTGCAGATGGACCACCCCGTCCACCTCCGGCGCAAAGCGGCTGCAACGGCCACGGAGTTCACCGGTGCCAGGGTCTTCCTCCTCCACCAACACGGGCACAACACGCCCCACCCAGGCTTGATTGCGCTGCTGGGCAATGGGTTGCTGGAGTTGCATGAGCCGGTCCCGGCGCGCCTGGGCCACGTCGTGGGGCACGGGATTGGGCAGAGTTGCGGCAGGGGTGCCCTCCTCTGGAGAAAACGTGAACACCCCCACGTGGTCAAACTGCTGCCGCTGGACAAACGCCTCCAGGTGGGAAAAGTGGGCCTCCGTTTCCCCGGGGAACCCCACAATGAGGGTGGTGCGGATGGTGGCATCCGGCAATTGCCGGCGCAGGCGATCCAGCAGCGCGCCGTTCACGTCCGCCTGCCAGGGGCGATTCATGGCCCTGAGAATCTGCGGATGGCTGTGCTGCAAAGGAAGATCCAGATAGGGCAGCACGTTGGGGGTCTCCCGGAACGCCGCCAGCACCTGGGGCGTCAGGCCGGTGGGATAGGCATAGTGGACCCGAATCCAGGGAATCGCCACGGTGCCCAGCAGCCGCAACAACTCCGCCAGCATGGGCTTGCCGTAGCGGTCGCGGCCGTAGTTGGTGGTGATCTGGCTGATGAGGATCAACTCCTGCACCCCCTGCTCCGCCAGTTGCTGCGCCTCGGCCCGGATGGATTCCATGGATCGGGAGCGCTGGTTGCCCCGCAGGTGGGGAATGATGCAAAAGGCGCAGCGGTAGTCGCAGCCCTCCGCCACCTTCAAATAGGCCACGGCATTGGCGGTGGTGCGCTGGCGGGGCAGGTGTTCATCGGCCAGGAAGGTGGGCACGGCACTCACCTGCCGGACCCGCTCCCCTGTCATCACCCGCTCCAACACGGAGACAATGTGTTGATAGTCGCCACTGCCCACCACGGCCCGCGCCTCGGGCAGGGCCTCCAGCAACTCCGCCTGGAAGTGTTGAGCCAGACAACCGGCAATGATCAACTGCTTCCCCTCCTCCGCCAACCGCACCAGGGTGCGCACCGACTCCTGGCGGGCCTCCTCGATAAAGCTGCAGGTGTTCACCACCACCAGATCGGCGGCGGTTTCGTCACTGCTCACCCTGTAGCCGGCGGCATCCAGTAGCCCCAGCATATGCTCACTGTCCACCCGGTTTTTCTCGCAGCCCAGATGGGCAAAGGCCACCGTGGGACGTTTGCCATGGGATCGGGCCGGGGTATCAGGTGCAAGCAGGAGAGGATTGGAAGCGGGCAAGGGGCTGGCAGAGTAGTGCTGCCATCATGGTCCCTCACCCCGGCCGGTGCTTTAGAGATGGATCCCAATCATCCGCGAACGGCCCGCTGGCGCCAACTCTTCGGGAACCAGCGGCCGTTGATCGGCGTAATCCACCTGCCCCCGTTGCCGGGCGCCCCGGGCTGGGGAGGGGACATGGCTGCGGTGGAAGCCTGGGCTTTGGCCGATGCCCGGGCCTATGCCGGTGGCGGGGCCACCGCGGTGCTGGTGGAAAACTTTGGGGATCATCCCTTTTTCCCCGGTCAAGTACCACCGGAGACCATCGCCGCCATGGGGCGCATTGCCACCACCGTGGTGCGGGCAGTTCCCTTGCCGGTGGGCATCAACGTGCTGCGCAACGACGGCGCTGCCGCCCTGGCCGTGGCCGTGGCCAGTGGGGCGCGGTTTGTCCGGGTGAACGTGCTGAGCGGAGCCATGGTGACCGACCAGGGCCTGATCCAGGGGTGTGCTGCCCAGCTTCTGCGTCAGCGCCGTCTGCTGGCTGCCGATGATGTGGCCGTGTTGGCGGACGTGCTGGTGAAGCACGCCTTGCCCCTGACCCCCTTGCCGGTGGGCATCGCGGTGCAGGACACCCTGGAGCGGGGTGGCGCCGATGGGGTGATCGTGTCAGGGGACAGCACGGGAACTCCAGTGGAGCCGGAGATCCTGCAGCAGGCCCGCCATGCCGCCAAGGGAGCGCCCGTGCTCGTTGGCAGCGGCTTCGGACCAGCCACCGCAGACCACTTGAGTCCCCTTTGTGACGGGGTGATCGTGGCTTCAGCGCTCAAACAGGACGGTCGACTGTGCAATCCGGTGGATCCCCAGCGGGTTGCACAGTTGCGGGGCCGGTTTCAGCCTTGAGGCTGCCCTTGGGATTTCCAGTAACGGGCCGCAGGGACAGTCAACATGGCACAGCCCAACCCGGCCAGCCACAGGGCTGGATTGGCAAACTGGTCACTGGATCGGGGGTGGGTGGTCTCCCCATGGGTGTGGGGAACGACGGCGCCGCCGGGGGCATGGGGATGGGCAGATGCGTCGGGAGACCAACTGCCGAGAGCCAGGATGCCGCAGCTAACGCCAGCGAACAGCAGGGCTGCCTGTTGGCAACGGGTGGGTGGTTGCGTGGTCATCAAAGGGTGTGGAGCTGAGGAAAAGTGACCTTCTAATCATTGTGCCATTCGTTCCCCCATCCTGGTGTCAGGATGGGGGAACACCACTACGGAGCTTGAATGGGCAGTTCACGGCTGATCCGGCGTAACCGCAACGAGTCTGTGGACCGATGGCCTCGTCTGGCCATGGCTGTTTTGGCCTCCATCGGGGCTGTTGACACAGGACTCATCACCCTCAAACGGTGGCAGGTGGTGCCGGATTTGGCCTGCCCCGTTACCGGGGACGGGTGCGACATCGTGCTCAACAGCCCCTGGGCCACGGTGTTGGGACAGCCCTTGGCGCTGTTCGGCTTTCTGGCCTATGCCACGGTGCTGGCGTTGGCGGTGGCGCCCCTGGTGACGCCCAAGCAAAGCCGCTGGCAGGTCAACCGCGGCACGTGGCCGTTGCTCATTCCCCTGTGCCTGGCCATGGCCGTATTCAGCCTCAGCCTGGTGGGGTTGATGGTGGTGGTGATTCAGGCCTTTTGCTTCTTCTGTCTGCTCTCCGCCATCCTGTCGGTGCTGTTGTTCTTCATTGCTCTGCTGGGTCACCGGTGGGACGACGTGGGGGCGCAGGTGTTCCGGGCGTTGATCGTCGCTCTGGTGGTGGCGGTGGCCTCCTTTGCCTGGATCCAGGCTAGTGATCCCAGTCGTCAGGCAGCCAACCCGGACGGCAAACGGCCACCTGCCATCACCACCCCCAGCAGCGAGGCCCAGATTGCCTTGGCTGAGCACCTGACGGCCGGCGGCGCCGTGATCTACACAGCCTGGTGGTGCCCCGCCTGCCGCACACAGAAGGAGTTGTTCGGTAAGGAGGCCGCCAAGGAACTGGCCATTGTGGAGTGTGCCCGGGACGGCTACAACGCAGAGCCCCAGCGTTGCGAGGCGAAGGAGATTCAGTCCTATCCCACCTGGGAAATTGACGGAGCATTGCTCACGCCGGGGATCAAGAATCCAGAGGAGTTGGCGGACCTTTCCGGTTACACAGGGGAGCGTCTGTTCCCCACCCTGCCCTCTCAGCCCTCCACATCCAGTAGTTCGTCCCGTTGACTTCCTCCCGTCAGTCTTCAATACCCACAGGGCGACTGCTGATGGCCCGGCCCTGTTGCTGGCGGCTGTGGCGGCGCCAGAAGGGCTGTTGAGCAGGGTGATCCAGGCGGTGGTGACCACCCCGGCTTTCACGGCGGAAGCGGGCTGCCTCCAACAGCAACAGCCCCAGGGCACAGAGGTGTTCCACCTCCACCCAACGGCGCAGAAGTCCCATGGCCTGGGGCAGGACGGGGTGCCGGTCACCGGGAGCACTGCTCTTGAGCCAGGCCAGCTCCGGCCTGTGGTCCAATCCATGGGCCAGCGCCTGGAGTTGCTGCTGGGCCATGGCCATGGCGTCTTCTCGGCGATTGACCCCCGCCATGGTCCAGCAGAGATTACGAATCCGGCGGCTGATGTCCCGGGCAGCCACCATGGATGAGCTGGTCACCGCAACAGGAGCGGCGGGACGGTGGACGGGAACGGCGCAGGGGCCGGGATCCAGATCCAAATCCCCCTGCTCCAGTTGGTGGGCGCAGACCAGGCATTCCATCAAGGAGTTGCTGGCCAGGCGATTGGCGCCGTGGACGCCGCTGCTGGCCACCTCCCCCAGGGCGTAGAGCCCTGGCACCGTGGTGCGGGCCTGGAGATCGGTCTCCACCCCGCCCATCCAGTAGTGGGCAGCCGGGGCCACGGGGACCGGCATGGTGAGGGGGTCAATGCCCCAGGCACGGCAGCGTTCCAGGATGGCGGGAAATTGCCGCAGCAGGCGCTCCCGGCCAATGGGGCGCAAATCCAGCAACACGTGGGCATCCCCACGGCGCACCATGTGCTCAGCCAGGGCACGGCTCACCTGGTCACGGCTGGCCAGGTTGCCGCCCCCCACGGCCGCCACGGGATCACTGCCGTCCAGGTTGTGGAGCACAGCCCCTTCCCCACGGGCTGCTTCACTGATGAGGAAGTGGGGCACTCCCGGAATCATCAGCGCCGTGGGGTGAAACTGCACAAACTCCAGATCCCGCACCACGGCCCCGGCGCGGTAGGCCATCACCACCCCGTCCCCACTGGCGAGAGGGGGATTGGTGGTTTGGGCAAACAGGCGGCAGCCGCCACCACTGGCCAACACCACGGCCCCGGCCCGCAGCCAGCCGATCACGCCCGCAGCCATGAGCTGCAGGCCACAACAACGCTGGCCGTCCCGCCAGAGTTGCAACACCACGGCGTCGTTGTACTGGTGCAGACGGGGCCGTTCCCGCACCCTGGCCTGGAGCACGTCCACGATGGCCCGACCGGTTTGATCCGCTGCGTGGAGCACCCGCCGCTGGCTGTGGGCCGCTTCGAGAGTGCGGCTCAACTGTCCCCCTTGGCGGTCAAAACGCACCCCCAACGACAGGAGCCGCTCCACACAGCGGGGCGCTTGCTCCACCAGCAGCCGCACCGCATGGGGTTCACAGAGACCGGCGCCGGCCGCCAAGGTGTCGTGGAAGTGGGCTTCCGTGGAGTCGTCCGGCCCCAGCGCTGCGGCGATGCCCCCCTGGGCCCAGCGGCTGGCGGAGCGGGCCCGGGAATCCTTGGTGAGCAGGAGGACGTTGAGCCGGGCAGGCAGCGCTAGGCAGGCCATGAGGCCAGCCGCGCCACTGCCCACAACCACCACGTCCCATGCCTGGTCAAAGACGGGGCAATCAGGCTTCAGCGGTATTGACCGTCGTTGATGCGGTCAAAACCCACGTTCAGCGCCACCTCGGGATCCGTCACGGTGAAGTTGTCCTTGTACTTCTCGAACAACTCCTGCTGCCGCTGGGTCAGATCCAGGTTGAGCACGTCGTCAATGCTTTCATAGGGACCGCCAATAACAATTTTCCCCGCCAGGGTGGGATACATGCCGGGGAACTGCTGGAAGCGCCGCACGGAAGCATTGTTCAAGTCCACCAGACCTGCTTGTTGCTCCGCCAATTTGGCGTCAGCGGCATTGCGCAGCTCAACGGCCAAGGCGGTCTTCGGCGCCATGGTGCAGAGCAGCCCAATGGCCATCACTGCCGCCAGTAGCCAAGTACCAAGACGCTTCATCGGAATCGTGCCACGGATCATCAGGAAGTGGCCTCGTTAAGGCCCCCAGCAGCCTGGCAGACGGAAGGAGTAAATCCTGGGTTCAGGGGCAGGGCTTTTGCAGTTCTTCAAGGAAAGGCCGACAGAAAAGCACTCCCTGGCCTGGGGGAACCGTAAATTCCAGGGCACAACAGAAGACGGCCAGTCACGAAGTACAGCCAACGGGCTGGATACCTCCTTCTCCACCTCAGCTTCCAGGCGCACCACGCAGAGCAGCGGCACCTCTGCGCCCCGCTGCCTTGGCCTTGCGGGCGCTGGCTTTGGCTGCTGCCTTGGCCCGCTTGGCTGCCGCTTTCTCCTGGGCAGCTCGGGCGCGAGCGGCGGCGGCGGCCGCCTCCCGCTCCTCCGCTTTCTTCTGGCAGTAGTAGGCGTAGTCCCCCTGGTAGAGCACCAACTCCCCATCCCGCAGCTCCACGATGCGGTTGGCGGTCCGACGGATGAAGTAGCGGTCGTGGGAGATGATCAGCGCCGCACCTTCATAGGCCTGGAGAGCCTCCTCCAGCATGGCTTTGGCGGGAAGATCCAGGTGGTTGGTGGGCTCGTCCAGTAGCAGCAGGTTGCAAGGGGTCAACAGCAGCTTGGCCAGGGCGAGGCGCGCCTTTTCTCCACCACTGAGTTGGGCCACCCCCTTGAACACTTGGTCTTCCGTGAAGCCGAAGCGGCCCAGCATGGTGCGTATCCGGGTTTGGCTCCAATCCGGCGCCACCCGGGTGACGGTTTCCAGCACCGTGATGTGAGACTCCAAAGCTTCTGCCTGGTTCTGGGCAAAGTAGCCAGGGATCACTTGGTGGGCGCCCAACCGGGCTGTCCCTTCCGTGGGCTGCTCCATGCCCATGAGCAACCGCAGCAGGGTGGATTTGCCAGCGCCGTTGGGACCCACAAGGGCAATACGTTGCCCCCGCTCCACGTGGAGATGGGCGCCGAGAAAGAGGATCCGGTCCCCATAGACGTGGGTGAGGTCCTCAACGTGGGCCGTCTGCTGGCCGGAGCGGGGCGCCGGGGGAAAACAAAACCGAGGCCCGTCCAAGGGGTTGTCGGTGGCCTCCAGCCGCTCCACCTTGGCCATGGCCCGCTCCCGGCTCTTGGCCTGGCTGCTGCGGGTGGCACTGGCTCGGAACCGCTCCACAAAGGCCTGCTGCACCGCCAACTCCTTCTGCTGCCGCTCAAATGCCGCCTGTTGAGCCTGGCGCTCCAGTTGTTTCTGGGTCACGAAATCGCTGTAGTTGCCCAGATAGGTGCGGGCCATGCCCCGCTCGATCTCGACGATGCGGTTACAGAGGCGATCCAGGAATTGCCGGTCATGGCTGACCACCACCATGGGCAACTCCAGGCCCAGGAGATACTCCTCCAGCCAGGCAATGGTGTCCAGGTCCAGGTGGTTGGTGGGCTCGTCCAGCAGCAGCAGATCCGGCTCCTGCAGCAGGATGCGGGCCAAGCCGATGCGCATCTGCCAGCCACCGGAGAAGTGGCCCACCGGCCGCTCCAGGTCCGTGACCGTAAATCCCATGGTAGGCAGGATTCGCTCAATCCGACTCTCCAGGCTGTAGCCGTCCAGGGCTTCAAAGCGTTGCTGCAGGGACCCCAACTCCTGGATTAGCTCATCCAGAGCAGGTCCCGTGGCTGTGGCCATGGCCTGCTCCACCACGTCAAGGCGCTCCAGCACCCCACTGGTCTCCGCAAACGCCCGAAACAACTCCTGGCGGACACTGTGCCGGGGGTCCAGATCCAATTCCTGTTGCAGGTAGGCAATCACCAGCCCACCGGGGTGAATCACCTGCCCTGTGGTGGGCTCCTCCAAACCGGCGATCATGCGCAACTGGGTGGACTTACCGGCGCCGTTGACCCCCACCAGGCCAAGGCGCTCGCCGGCCTTCACCTCCCAATGCACGTCCTTGAGCACCTCGCCGGTGCTGTACATCTTCGAGACGCCCTCGAGACGTAACACAGACAATCCAACGATCCAATTCTGCCAATCTTAGCAACAAAAGGGCTTAACCTGCTGGCGAGCTCCCTTAGCTCAGTTGGACAGAGCAGCTGCCTTCTAAGCAGTCGGTCGTTGGTTCGAATCCAACAGGGAGCGTGCCCAAGGACAAGGAAGGCCGGGTTGGCAGCCTTGCGCCTATAGTCTTCTGCAATCCACCACCTCCCATGGTTGAACCCCTGCTCTGTGGCATCGTTCTGGGCTTGGTGCCCATCACCATCCTGGGCCTCTTCGTGAGCGCCTACAACCAATACCGCCGCCAGGGGGGAATGTTCGGAGGCTAGGTAGCACCCGTGGCCTGTCGGAGCAGCAGCACTGTGGTGCCCCCGTAGCAGTGGCGGCTGCCCAGTTGCCAGCCGGGCAGGGTTGCAGGAGGCTGGCGGCTTGTGCATTCCAACAGCAGCAGGCCTGTTGGCGCCATGACACCCGAGGCGGCGACGGCCATGGCCACGGGTTCATGGAGGCCCCCGTTGTAGGGGGGGTCTGCATAGATCAAGGCAAAGGGCTGTTGTGGTTCCGTTGCCCGGTTCCAGGCGCGAAGCCAGGCCAGCACCTCCCGACGGTGGAGGGCAAAGGTTTGGGGTGGACGGCAGACCAACTCCAGATTGTGGCGGGTGACGGCGGCGACACGGCCATGGCGCTCCACCGCCGTGACGTGGGCAGCGCCGTGGAGCAGGGCTTCACAAGCCATGGCCCCACTGCCGCTGAACAGGTCCAGCCAGCGGGCTCCCTCTACCTGCTCCCGCAGCAGGTCAAACACCGATTGCCGCACCCGCCCCGGTGTGGGGCGGGTGACAGCGCCCGGTGGACTCTGTAGACGTCGCCCGTCACTGAGGCGCAATCCTCCATGGCCACCACCGTGCGGCATGGCCCTCAGCAAGGCAGGTGTTTCAACCAGCGGGCCAGCATCCGCTGACCACAGGGGCCGGACTTTTCCGGGTGGAACTGGGTGGCCACCAGCGCACCATGGGCAATGGCCGCGGTGACCGGTTGCCGGGCCACCATCACCTGGGCCGCCACCAGGTTGGCATCCTCAGGCACGGCGCCGTAGGAATGCACGAAATACACCCACTGCTCCTCGTCTGCAGGAAACAGGGGGCAAGTGTCGGCAGAGACGAGCGGTTGCCAGCCCATGTGGGGAACGGGTTCATCCGCCGTGGGCTTGAGGGGCTCCACCATGCCCGGCACTAGGTTCAGCCCGGCCAGCCGGCCCTCGGCACTGCCACTGAACAACAATTGCAACCCCAGGCAGATGCCCAGAAGGGGACGGTCCCGGCGGACCCAACAGCCAATGGGTTGAATCAGGTCACGGTCCGCCAGTTGGGTCATGGCGGGATCAAAGGCGCCCACCCCTGGCAACACCAACGCCACGCCACCGGACTCCTCCCACCGGCGCAGATCAGCGCCACTGCAAAGGCGCTGGCAGTGGCCCCCCAGCCGTTGCAGGGATTTGGTGACGGAGTGGAGATTCCCCATGCCGTAGTCAACGATTCCCAGCAGGGGAGACGTGGCGGCGGTCATTGGCGCTGTTCGGGATGGTTCAGGGATGTGGCCCCGATGGGCAGGTCGTTGAGGTGACGAATCAGCCCATAGAGGCGCCCCATGCAGCGGTGATCAAATTCAAACTGCAGGCCCGGATAGACACCCTGCTCGCTCCTGTGGGTGAAGGGTTCAATGGCACCCGTCAGCAGCAGATCGGAGAACAGATGGTTCATGACCTTCAACTGCTCATCGGTGGGCGCCCCATGGAGAAGAAGTTGCAAGCGCTCCCCGCCCAGGAACTGGCAACTGCGGAAGACCCGATAGAAACGGCGGATGACGCCCACGGCAGCGTCCACGGAGTCCACCTGATCGTAGATCTGGGCATCAGCGGGGGACACCATGCCCCGCTCCTCCACGGACTTCACCATGTAGCGCTTCCAGTGTTGCCAGTAGTCGTCACCGGCAGGGGCCAGCAGCACCACGGGAACGGGAACGGTCTTGGCGGTCTGGATCAAGGTGAGGGCCTCGAACAGCTCGTCCAACGTGCCCACACCTCCAGGCATGGCCACCAGGGCATCGCTCTCCCGTAGCAGGAAGTGTTTTCTGGTGAAGAAATAGCGGAAGACCACCAGCTTGCTTTGGGGATCGATGTAGCGGTTTGCAGCAAACTCGAAGGGCAGGTGAATGTTGAGGCCGTAGCTCTTATCTTGTCCGGCGCCGCGGTTGGCAGCTTCCATCACCCCTCCCCCGGCCCCGGTGATCACCTCAAAGCCCGATGCCGCCAATTGCCGAGACAGGTCTACCGCCTGCTGATACACGGCATCTCCGGTAGCAACCCGGGCGGATCCCACCACCCCCACCTTGCGGCGGTAACGGTGGGGACAGAAGACACTCAACCCATCCCTGATATCGGACAGGGTCCCGTCAAGAAACACCCAGTCGCTCTGCTCCCGGGTTGTCTGGTTGATGGCCACCAAGTGACGCAACACCACTTCCACCAGCTCCCCAGGGCCGTGGTCCGCCAATTGGCCTGCCAACGCCAGGATACGCTGACGCAACGGGACGGCATCGCTGCCGGAACCATGGGACGAACCACCGCAGGGGGCACCCGGAGCGGACAATGGGCCGTCCGTCAGGGCGGTAGGGAAATCAGAGGTATTTGGCAATGGTGCTGGATAGGGTGGTCTTGGGAACAGCTCCCACCACCGTATCGACCCGCTGACCGTCCTTGAACACCATCAGGGTGGGGATACTGCGAATCCCCAGTTGACCGGCTACAGAGGGATTCTCGTCCGTATTGAGCTTCACCACCTTGATCTTTCCATCCAACTCAGCGGCAATCTCGTCAATGATGGGCGCCACCATGCGGCACGGTCCACACCAGGGGGCCCAAAAGTCCACCAACACGGGAACTTCGCTTTTAAGCACGTCTGCCTCGAAAGAGGCGTCGGTCACTGGGGCGGCGTTCGACATGTTGCTGATTATTTTGGAACGTCGAGCGTAGCAGAAAACGGTCCCCTTCAGCGGCCCATGCCAAGCTGTTGGGCTTTTTGATACACCTTTCCCTCGCTCAGCAGGGATGGGGCCACAACGATTTCCACTTGATGCATCTCCTTGATGGTGCGCGCTCCCAGGGTGCCCATGGAGGTGTGCAGGGCCCCCATCAGGTTGTGGGTGCCGTCGTCCAACCGGGCAGGACCACGGAGAATCTGTTCAAGGCTGCCCGTGGTGCCCACCCGGATCCGGGTGCCCCGGGGCAGCACCGGCGACGGGGTGGCCATGCCCCAGTGAAACCCCCGCCCTGGCGCCTCCGCTGCCCGGGCGATGGGAGAACCGATCATCACCCCGTCGGCGCCACAGGCGATGCACTTGCAAACGTCCCCACCGGTGACGATGCCCCCGTCGGCAATGACGGGCACGTAGGGGCCACCGCTGCGCTCCACGTCATCCCGGGCGGCGGCACAGTCGGCAATGGCTGTGGCCTGGGGAACCCCCACCCCCAGCACACCGCGGGAGGTACAGGCCGCGCCGGGACCAATGCCCACCATCACCCCCGCGGCGCCAGCCTGGATGAGCTCCATGCACACCCCGTAGGTGACGCAGTTGCCCAGCACCACCGGCACGGGCATCTCCTGGCAAAACGCCTTGAGATCCAGGGTGTTCTGGCCGGGGGGGCTCTGGTGGCGGGTGGAGACCACCGTGGCCTGGACAAAGAACACGTCCGCCCCCGCCCGGGCCACGGCACGACCAAAGGCCATGGCCCCCGCCGGGGTGGCGCTCACTGCGGCAACGCCCCCGGCCTCCTTGATCTCCCGCACCCGCTCCAGGACGAGGTCTTCCCGAATCGGTGCGCTGTATAACTCCTGCATCAAGCCCACAAAGCCGTCCCCCTCCACCGCGGCGATGCGCTCCAGAGCGGTGCCGGGATCGTCGTAGCGGGCTTGCAGACCCTCCAGATTCAGGACCCCCAGGGCCCCCAGTTGGGACAACTGCACCGCCATGGGGCCGTCCACCACGCTGTCCATGGCGCTGGCAATGATGGGCATGGGGCGTTCAATGCCCCCCAGGGTCCAATGGCTCTGCACCAGAGAAGGATCCACTGTGCTGCCGCCAGGGGCCAGGGCGATCTCGTCAATGCCGTAGGCCCGTCGCACATGGCGAACCTGGCTCAACTGAATGTCCACGCGTTGTGCAGAGGTAGTCCATGGAGCGTATCAAGGCAAACGAACCTGCTGCGGGCCTGGCGCCAGCCATGGCAAGCTGGTGGTGGGAACCCCCACCGGTCATGAAGCGCCCCGCCTGGCTCAACTGGCTCTACCTCCTGATCTTCCTCTGGTCAAGCTGGCAGTTGGCCGGCATGTGGTGGCAACGGCTCCATGGCTGAGCAGGGATCATCCTTGGGCTGCATATCCTCCGGTTTTTGTTATGTGGCCGACTGGCCTTCGGCCATGCGTACGAGCCGCCCGGCGCACTCTTCCGCGCCCCGGCTAGTGTTGTCCATCTGGCGGTATCCGGCGAACGGTGAATTTCTCCGACTCCCAAAGTCCTTTGGACTCGCTACGTTTCCAGAACACCAGAAACCGGGAGTGGTTCTTGCGAGCATGTACTTATCGTACAGCGCAGTCGTGCAGCGCAACTGATTCCTGTTCGGTTGTTCCGCATGACAACAAACGGATCTTCCGTGACGTAATCTATATCGGTAGATAATGTATCTGTATAACCTCCATATGGGTAAACCGCTGGCGATTCGAGCAGACTTCACCCGGGCCAACTGGCTGTAACTCGTCACTTGGCTCACTCCCGCAGAAAACGGAGGGGGTGGGATTCGAACCCACGAACGCTTGCACGTTGACGGTTTTCAAGACCGTTGCCTTCAACCACTCGGCCACCCCTCCTATCCGTTGTGCTGTCCAAGAGGACCATGGGATTCTGCCACAGCCGTGGGCTGGTTGCTGCTGCATCCAGCCCACGGCTGCTGAGGTGGCGTCAGGGCGCCCTCTCCGGCAGAAGGCACTTGTCCGAGTCGCAGGCCATGGGGCCAGCCTCGGTCTGGACGCCGTGGTCGTGCCGTTGCAGTGCGGTGAAGAAATCCTCCTCGCGGCGACGCGTTAATACGGCGGCATGGAGTTGGTCGTAGACCACCTTGCTGATGGGCTCGAAGGGGAGGCGCGGAAACGTGGCGTTGGCGTCAAACCGGGCCAGCAGCGCTGCGGAGATGTAGCCGCCGTCGGTGTGGATGGTCTGGTGAATGACCTGGGCGAGGGGGCCAATCTCCTCCTCCCGCAGCTCAATGGTGGCGCTGGTGTTGTGTCCCACGTAAAATTGCTGCACCTGCATGTAGAAGTCGAACTGGGCCGTTGCGGACAACCGGCTCAGGTCCACCTGGTCAGCCCCGGGCAGATTGGCCCAACTCACCGCCGTGGGGATCTCCACCAGCCATTCCGTGCAACGGGGATCGAAAGGATCGTCCAGTAGGCGACCTTGGTCGTCCTTATCGGTTTGGGCGGGAACGATTGTATAGCCGTAGTCCATGCAGGCCAGGGCGACGGGATCGTTCTTGCGGAAGGTGATGCGGCGGATAAACCGCTGGGACTTTGGCGGATGCCACCCCGGACTGGCCCCCGTCAGCAGACTCTTGGTGCCGGCCGGTTGAACGGTGGTGCAGCGGTTGGGAACCTTGAGGTCATGGTTGGTGCAATACTCCTCCACCGTGTTTTGCACCACTTGGCGCCAGCGGAGAAGATAGTCCGCTTCCTGATCCAGGAACTGGCAACCGGCAGCGTGGTGGGGGCGTCCTTCTTGCCACCAGTGGAGCCATGGGGTCCCGAAAGCGTGGACAAAGAAGTCGAAGAGACCGGTGAAACTCACCCCCACGATGGGATCCATCTCACGACTGCGCTGGTAGCGCTCCACCGTAAAGCGGTGATTGAGCAGCACCGCTGCCGCCAGTGCAGCAGCCTGGAAGGCCTTTTCCTGTCCTTGCCGGTCCTGGGGAGAGATGAGGTTGAGATGCACCTCCGAGAGGTTGCAATGGAAGTCCGAACCGATGATTTCCCCGCAGGGGTTGAGCCCGTAGCGGCCCAGGCGGTGCTCCATCTCCTGGGCGCGGATCGGTCCATGGTTCAACTGGAGCCAGTCACCAGCCTCCTGGGGCCCCTGGTCGCAGTAGACGTCAAGGAACTCTTGATGCAACTCGGTTGTGGTCAGCAGGTCGGCGTTGGCACGGGCGACGGCCTCCGGAGCAAATTGAATGGCCCCCTCACCGGAGTGGTATTGACGCCGCACCGCATCCTCGATCACCGCCATGGTGGGACGTGTATGAAACACCCGGGTGTGGTTGGCCATGCGCAGGGCATCCCGCTCGGGGTCGATGCGCCAACTGCCGTCCGGTCCTTGCTGCCAGAGGTTGTCTTTTGCCCCAGCCGCCAGGGTGTCCTGGGCGGCGAATTGGCGCATTCCTGCGGAACGGCGAATGTTGCCCGCCACGATGGTGACTGCCGCCTCGTCAATGAGCAGACAGCACTCCACGGAATTGAGCTGGCGCCCCAAGGCTCCGTTCAGAATGGCCGCCACACGAGGGAAGAGGTCTTGTAGCTTGACGGGATTCGCCACCCCGCCAAAGCCCTTGAGGGGCTCGCCAACGGGGCGCACGTGGGAAAGGTCCACCGTGACCTGCAGGGGTGCTGCCGCCGTCAACGTCTCGTCACTGGCGAGACACAACAGCCTGCGATAGGCCTCTACCCATCCCTGGCGGCTGTCCCCCACCGCGATGGACACATGGGACCCCTGGATCCGGAGCGTGGTGGTGTCCTGGCGGTCCCGGGGAGGGCATTGCCCGATGGGGGTCACCTGGACCACCTGAAGGCGGTTCAGGATGGGGGGGAGTTGTTGAATATGACGGGGTTCAATGACGGCGCCGGTGCCACAGCCCATCATGGCCAGGTCCATCATCAGGGCAAAGGCTTCCCAATCCACCAGGTTGGTGGACGTGCAGTTGTAGGCCCCGGAAAAGTTCTCCGGTGTGCCCACCCATGCCGTGCCGCCAATCCAGAGCCAACGCCCTGCCGGTAAAGACCTGAGCTGCAACTGCTGCTGGTGCAGCAACTCCACCTGGTCCGGCCGCAGTTGTCCCAATTTGGCCAGCCCCGCCAGGCTGCGGTTGGTCACGTCAGACCAGGTTTCCCGCTGGTGGGGCAGCGTACGGCTGTAGGTGCGGAAAAAAACCGGATAGGCCGCCGGGGCCGTTTCTGGAAACTCTCCCCGGTTCACGCCGGTGCCGGGCCGAACTGCTTGCGGGGAAGACAACCGGTCCTCGGGACCATTGCCGGAGGTGGGAGAGGGTGCTGTGTCCATCCGCAGAGGCGTCGGAGGCCCAGGCTATGGCATGGCATTCATGGGGGCAAGGTAGAAGATATGAAGATGCCCGCCAGGAAGATTTGTGGTCAGCAGTCGCAGTTGTGAGACCGGTGCAATCCGCCCAACCGGGGAGACTTTGGAACAGGAGCAGGCCGCGGCGGTGGCCAGGCGGCGCAACTTTGCCATCATTTCCCACCCGGACGCCGGCAAGACCACGCTGACGGAGAAGCTCCTGCTCTACGGCGGCGCCATTCAGCAGGCGGGGGCTGTGCGCACACGGGGGGAACAACGGCGGGTGACGTCCGACTGGATGGAGCTGGAGAAACAGCGCGGTATTTCCATCACCTCCACCGTGTTGCAGTTCGACTACGGCCCCCACACCATCAATCTGCTGGACACCCCCGGCCACCAGGACTTTTCCGAAGACACCTACCGCACCCTGGCGGCGGCTGACAACGCGGTCATGCTGGAGGATGCCGCCAAAGGCCTGGAGCCGCAGACCCGCAAGCTTTTCGAGGTGTGCCGCCTGCGGCGCATTCCCCTGTTCACCTTCATCAACAAGATGGACCGGCCGGGGCGGGAACCCCTGGAGTTGGTTGACGA
This sequence comes from Synechococcus sp. SB0662_bin_14, assembly GCA_009840445.1. Classification (GTDB taxonomy): domain Bacteria; phylum Cyanobacteriota; class Cyanobacteriia; order PCC-6307; family Cyanobiaceae; genus Synechococcus_B. Next base: position 28,386 of record VXNS01000082.1, on the reverse strand, counting down.
GATCGAGCAGGAGCTGGGGCTGCTGTGCTGGCCGGTGAACTGGCCCATCGGTAGTGGCGATCAATTCCGTGGCGTCATTGATCGCCGTCGCCGCCGGGCAATTCTGTTCCAGCGGGGTGAGCGGGGTCGTCAAGCCGAGGAGTTGGAAATGGGCCTGGAAGATCCCCGCCTGCCGGAGTTGGTGGAGGCGGACCTGCTCCAGCAGGCTCTTGAGGAGTTGGAGTTGCTGGACGGCGCTGGAGCGGACTTGACGCTGGAGGCCATCCATCAGGGGGACCTGACGCCGGTGTTTTTTGGCTCGGCCATGACCAATTTTGGCGTCCACCCTTTTCTGAAAGCCTTTCTGGACCTGGCCCTTCCCCCCATGGCCCGCACCAGTAGCGCTGGGCGCATTGATCCGCTGAGCCCTCGGTTCAGTGGCTTCATCTTCAAGTTGCAGGCCAACATGGATCCACGCCACCGGGACCGGGTGGCTTTTTTGCGGGTCTGCTCCGGCGCCTTCGAGCGGGACATGGTGGCGCACCATGCCCGCAGCGGCAAAGCCATTCGCCTCTCCCGACCCCAAAAGCTTTTTGGCCAGGACCGCTCCGTCGTGGATCGGGCCTACCCCGGCGACGTGATCGGGCTGAACAATCCCGGTGTGTTTGCCATTGGCGACACCCTTTACCAGGGTCAAAAGGTGGAATACGAAGGCATTCCCTGTTTCAGTCCCGAGATCTTCAGTTGGCTCCATAACCCCAACCCCTCCGCCTTTAAGGGGTTTCGCAAGGGGGTGAACGCGTTGCGGGAAGAGGGGGCTGTGCAGATTCTCTACGACACGGATCCCGGCAAGCGCAACCCCATCCTGGCGGCTGTGGGTCAGTTGCAGTTGGAGGTGGTGCAGCACCGCCTGGAACACGACTACGGCGTCCCCACCCGCCTGGAGCCCCTGGGGTTCACCACGGCCCGCTGGGTGACCGGGGGCTGGCCCGCCCTGGAGGCCCTGGGACGACTGTTCAACTGCAAAGCCGTGCGGGATTCCTGGAATCGTCCCGTGCTGCTCTTCAAGAACAGTTGGAATCTTCAGCAACTCCACGGGGATCACCCGGAGTTGGAGTTGACTGCCGTGGCGCCCGTGGTGAGCGGGATGGAGCCCATCGCCCTGTAGAGCACCCCCTTCCGGCACGGAGGCATACCCATCTGGCAGTCTGGAATCTGCGCTGACAATCCCCACGATGGCAGAGGCCGTTTTCACCCCCGATGCACCGGCTCCGGTGGGTCCCTACAGCCAGGCCGTGCGGGCAGGAAATACCATCTACTGCTCGGGCCAGATTGGCCTGGATCCTCAAACCGGCGCCATGGTGGGACTCCCCGACGACGTGGAGGCGGAGACCACCCAGGCGCTTCACAACCTGAAGGCAGTGCTCAAAGCCGCAGGGGCCACCCCTGGCCATGTGGTGCGCACCACCATCTATCTCACCGATCTGGGGCACTTTGCCTTGGTGAACAGGCTTTATGGGGAGATGTTCGGCACAGGGGTCCTGCCGGCGCGGGCCTGTGTCCAGGTGGCGGCGCTCCCCAAGGGGGCCCGGGTGGAAGTGGATGCCATTGCCGTTCTCGTGTTTCCCTACTAACGCCGGCCGCTGGCACAGGGGACTGATCTCTTGCCGTCTTCTTCCCCACCCCCCAGACTTCCGTGGCTGCCGCTGTGGCCCAGAGGCGCCACAGCCAGGCAACTGCTCCAGTTGCTGAGGACCCTGCCGCGCCGTCGCCGCCCTGTCCTGCTGGCGCTGCTGGCGCTCTCCGGGGTGGCCGGTCTCGTTGACCTGGTGATGGTGGTTCTGCTGGCACGGCTCACGGCGGCGCTGGTGGATGTTCCCCTCCCCAACCAACTGCCTGGCATCAAGGTGTTCGGGGGAGGACTCCATGACCAGACCCTCTGGCTGGTGGGCCTGTTCACCCTGCTGGTCTGGCTGGCCTCCCTGAGCAAGCTGGGGTTGCAAGTGAGTCAGCAAAAGCTGTCGGCCCACATCTGGTACGACCTCTCCACACGGATCTACGCCAAGGTGATGGGCCAGGAGCTGACCTACCACCTCAGCACCAGAACCGGTGACCTCACCGAGTTGATCATCGGCAACGTGAAAGCCACCGCCGTGCAGGTGATCTACCCGTTGCTGCGCTTGGTGGGGGCCTGTCTGACGCTGGTGTGCGTCTCCACCGGTGTGTTGCTGGTGGGGCGGGGCCTGGCCACAGGGCTGTTGATCCTGCTGGTGGCAGCCTACCTGACCATTTCCCTGGTGTTCACCCCTTACCTGCGCCGCGCCAGCCAGAAGACGGTCCAGTTGGCCCAGCGCTCCACCTGTCTGCTGATGGAATCCCTCAACTCTGTGCGGGACATTCAACTGGCCCAGCAAGAGCCCTATTTCCAGCAACAGTTTGTGCAGTCCGTGGGTGAGGCCCGGCGCTACGCATGGCAACTGGAGACCCTCCCCCAACTCCCCCGCCTGCTGGTGGAGCCTCTGGGCATTACCCTCATTTTTGGACTGGGCACCCTTCCCCCGCTGCTGCGGGGCGACCTGGAACAGGTGCGGCAGGTGATTCCTTTCCTGGCGGCCCTGGCCCTGGCGGGGCTGCGGCTGATGCCCCCCCTTCAGGACGTGTTCTCCTCACTGATCCAGTTGCGGGGCGGCCTGCCCATGGTGAACAAGGTGGTGGAGTTGCTGAACCTGCCCCGCCAGCGTCTCACCCTCGCCTCCCCTGGCGTATCCTCCCCCGAGGCGGTGTTTCCCCGCCACACCATTGGGCTCCGTGACGTGTGGTACGGCTATGGACGACACCAGCACGGGAACGCTGCGGCAGCAGATGGCCAGGAGGGTTCAGGCTGGGTGCTGCGGCAGTTGAATCTCACCATTCCCGTGGGTTCACGGGTGGCGCTGGTGGGCGCCACCGGCAGTGGTAAAACCACCGCGGGCCATGTGCTGCTGGCCCTGCTCCATCCCCAACGGGGTAGTCTGGAACTGGACGGCCAACCCCTGAGTGGGCGGCAGCGGCCCGCCTGGCAGGTGAGCTGCGCCCACGTGCCCCAGTTGATCCAGTTGCTGGACGGCACCATGGAGCAGAACGTGGCCTTCGGGGTAGCGGAGGAGGCCATTGACCACGACCGGGTTCAGGAGGCCATCGCCGCCGCCCAGTTGGCGGAACTTGTGGCCAGCCTTCCCTCGGGTTTACAGACACCCGTCGGTCAAAACGGCGTTCAGCTTTCCGGTGGTCAGCGGCAGCGCATCGCCCTGGCACGGGCCTTCTACCGTCGCGCCCGGTTTTTGCTGCTGGACGAAGCCACCAGCGCACTGGACAACCGCACCGAGAGCGACGTCATTCAGGCCCTGGATCAGGTGGGTCGGCAATGCACCACGGTGATCATCGCCCACCGCCTGGCCACCGTGGCCCGCTGCGACCGGATCCATGAACTGGCCAACGGTTGCGTCAAAGCCTCCGGCAGCTTCGAGGAGTTGCGCAGCCTCTCCCCCAGCTTTGCCGAACTGGTGCGGTTGGACCGCCTTTGATCGGGGGGTGCCGGCGACGGGGGCACACCCCGGTGTTGGTCAACGTTATGCCACTGCTAGGGTCTTGACCAGCGCCCACGCTTGTGGCTGATGTTGCGCCGCCTTCTTCCCCTGTTGCCGGTGTTTGTGGCCGGCCTTCTGAAGGTCCATCCTGTGGCCGCCGCCCCGGCCAGCCCCGCCGCACCCGGCCGCCCCCTGCTCATTGACGGCGGCATGGTGGTCACCATGGATGCTGAAGGCACCATCCTGGACGGGGGCGCCGTGCTCATCGAGGGGGACCGCATCGCCGCCCTGCTAAAGCCGGATGCGCCCCGCCCCGCTGAGGTTCAGGTCATTGACGCGACAGGGCACGTGGTCATCCCGGGGCTGGTGAACACCCACGGCCACGCGGCCATGTCTCTCCTGCGGGGCATGGCGGACGATCTTCCCCTCATGACCTGGTTGAACGACCACATCTTCCCCGCCGAGGCTGCTCTGGTGGCCCCGGACTTCGTGTACTGGGGAACGTTGCTCTCCTCGGTCGAGATGCTGAAGAGCGGCACAACCACTTTCACGGATATGTACTACTTCCGTGACCAGATGGCCCGGGCAACCATTGATGCGGGAATTCGTGTCGTCACCGGTCCTGTAGTGGTGGGCTTCCCCACCCCTGACTTCCCCACGCCGGAGGCTGCCCTCAAGGATGCGGCGGTGTTCATGGAGCAGTACCGGGACCACCCCACCCTGGTGCCTTCCGTCTCCGCCCACGCCCTCTACACCACGCCCCTCTCCGCCGTGGAGGCGGCCTTCCGGGTGGCGGAGGCCCATGATGCCGTCTTTCAGATTCATATCCTTGAGGATCCTTCTGAAGACGCCACTGCCCGACAAGCAACCGGCATGGGGGTGGTGGAGGCCCTGGATTCAATCGGCGCCCTCAGGCCCGGCACCGTGCTGGCCCACTCCATCTACCTGTCCGACGAGGACGTGGAGCGCATCGCGGCCGGCGGCGCCGGCATTGCCCACAACCCACAGAGCAACATGAAGTTGGGCATCCCCAAGGCGGCCCCGGTAACAGCGGCCCTGGCCGCGGGGATTCCCGTGGGGTTGGGGACGGACGGACCCGCCAGCAACAACGACCTGGACCTGTTCGACGAGATGGACGCCGCCGCCAAGATCCAGAAGTTCCAGTTGGGGGACCCGGCCGCCCTACCGGCGGAGACGGTCTTCCGCATGGCCACCATGGGGGGCGCCCGGGTGCTCAACCTGCATGACCAGATCGGCTCCCTGGAGCCGGGCAAACGGGCTGACGTGGTCCTTGTGGACATGCAACGCCCCGGCCTGACCCCCCTCTACCACGTCTATTCCCACTTGGTGTACGCAGCCCGGGGCAGCGACGTGGCCACGGTCATTGTGAACGGGCGGATTGTGGTGCAGGATCGCCGGATCCTCACCGTGGACGAGGCGGCGGTGATGGAGCGGGCCCACGGTTTCGCGGACCGGGTGCGGGAGGTGATGAGTGAACTCCACTGAACTCCCGGCACGAAACCACAGCTACCTGGAGCGCATTCTGCGGGCCCAGGTGTATGACGTGGCCATCGAAAGCCCTCTGGAGGTGGCCAAGAACCTGAGCCGTGACCTGGGCAACCAGGTGTGGTTCAAACGGGAAGACTTGCAGTCGGTGTTTTCCTTCAAGTTGCGGGGGGCCTACAACCGCATCCGGTTGTTGTCGGCAGAAGAACTCAGCCGGGGCGTGGTGACGGCCAGTGCCGGGAACCATGCCCAGGGTGTGGCCCTGGCGGCCCAGCGCCGTGGTTGCCGCGCCGTGATTGTGATGCCCGGCACCACTCCTGCGGTCAAGGTGCGCAGTGTGGACCGTCTGGGGGCCGAGGTGGTGCTCTATGGCAGCTCCTTTGACGACGCGTGCAACCATGCCCGAAAGCTGGTGGAGGAGCAGGGGCTTTGCTTCATTCACGCCTTTGACGATCCGGAGGTGATTGCCGGGCAAGGCACCATCGGCATGGAGATCCTGCGCCAGATGGCGCAGCCACCCACGGCCATTTACGTAGCCGTAGGCGGAGGGGGATTGATCAGCGGCATTGCCGCCTACGTGAAAGCCCTGTGGCCCGAAGTGGAGATCATCGGTGTGGAACCCGTTGATTCGGACAGTATGACCCGCTCCCTGGCGGCTGGCCGGCGGGTGTGCCTTGAACAGGTGGGCGTCTTTGCGGACGGCGTGGCGGTGCGCCAAGTGGGGGAGGAAACCTTTCGTCTCTGCCGCCAATACGTGGACCACATGGTGCTCGTGGACACCGACGCCATCTGTGCAGCCATCAAGGACGTGTTTGAAGACACCCGCTCCGTGCTGGAGCCTTCCGGCGCCCTGGCCGTTGCCGGGCTCAAGCAGGACGTGATCAACCGGGGGCGGCGCAATCAGCAGTTGGTGGCCGTGGCCTGTGGCGCCAACATGAACTTCGACCGGTTGCGTTTTGTGGCGGAGCGGGCGGAGTTGGGTGCCGAGCGGGAAGCCTTGCTGGCCGTCACCATTCCGGAGCGCCCCGGCAGCCTGCTGCGGTTCTGCACCATGCTGGGCAACCACAACCTGACGGAGTTCAGCTACCGCATGGCCGACCCGGAACAGGCCCATATCTTCATTGGCGTGGAGGTACACGGTCACAAGGACACCGATGCGCTGGTGCGGCGGTTGCAGGAGGGCGGCTTTGCCACGGTGAATCTCAGCGACGACGAACTCTCAAAAGTGCATATCCGCCACATGGTGGGGGGTCGCTGCCCGGCAGCCAGCGGCGAGTTGCTCTACCGCTTCGAGTTTCCCGAGCGGCCCGGCGCCCTCATGCACTTTGTGTCCCACATGCGACCCAACTGGAACCTGAGCATGTTCCACTACCGCAACCAGGGGGCAGACTATGGCCGTATTGTGGTGGCCGTGCAGGTGCCTGAAACAGAGCGGCAGGACTGGCGGGCTTTTCTGCAAACCCTGGGGTATCGCTATTGGGATGAAACCGGCAACCAAGCCTACCAACTCTTCCTCGGCTGAAGCAGAAGGTTCTGCGGGAGCAGTGGCGGCGGCAGCCCTGTCTCTCCCGGCCCGACTGGAGGCCATTCTCTATCTGAAGGGTCGCGCCGTGATGCTCAAGGAGTTGGCCCAACTGGCTGGCTGCTCCTCGGAGGAGGCCTCCACGGCCTTGATGATCCTGATGGCGGACTACGCCCACCGGGAGACCGCCCTGGAAATTCGCCAGGACGGGGACGGATACAGCCTGCAACTGCAGGCGGATTTGGCGGATTTGGTCCATACGCTGGTGCCCCTCGACCTGTGCGCCGCCACCCTGCGCACCCTGGCCGCCATTGCCCTCAAGCAACCCATCCGCCAAGCGGTGCTGGTGGACATGCGTGGTTCGGGAGCCTATGACCATATCAAGGAACTCATGGCCCAGGGGTTCGTTGCGCGGCGCCGGGAACAGGACGGGCGCTCCTATTGGCTCACCCTCACCGAGAAGTTTCACCGCACCTACACCATCAGGCCGCCAACACAGGAACCGGGTCAGGAGCCCACCACCTGAAGGATGCGGGCAGAGCACCGGCTCTGGGGAGGGATTAGGATAGGCCACTGCGAAAATCGGGCAGTGAATGGCCATTCATGAGATCTTCATGCCGGCTCTGAGCTCAACCATGAGCGAGGGGAAGATCGTGTCCTGGCTGAAACAGCCTGGAGACGAGGTGAAGAAGGGGGAAGCGGTGCTGGTGGTGGAGTCTGATAAGGCTGATATGGACGTGGAGTGTTTCCACAGTGGCACCCTGGCCACGGTGCTTCTGCCAGCGGGGAGCAGCGCCCCTGTGGGGGAAACCCTGGCGCTGGTGGCAGACACTGCAGCGGAGGTGGAGGAGGCCAAGGCCCGTGGTGCCGTGGCCCGTGGCACTGAGGCGGCGGCAAGCCAGCCTCCTGCCGAGAGCACGCCCCCAGCAGCGGCAGCAGAAACGCCCCCCGCGGCGGACGCGGCGGTGACCCCAACCGCCAGCGCGCCGGCAACCGTACCGACTTCTGCGGCTACACCGGCCCCTGCATCGGTCTCTAGAGGTCGCATCATCGCCAGCCCTCGCGCCAAGGCCTTGGCCAAGCGGTTGGGGGTGGCACTGGAGAGCCTGCAGGGCAGTGGTCCCCATGGCCGCATCATCGCCAACGACGTGGAACGTGCGGCTGGGCAACCGCTCTCCACCGCAGTGGCCCAGGAGGAGCGCCCCAAGCCTGCCGCGCCGGCGCCCGCTGGAGCCGCAGCAACCTCAACCCCGACAGCACCGGCCCCCGCACTGGCCAAGGCCGCCCCAGGGCAGGCGGCGGCGTTCACCACAGCCCAGCAGGCGGTCAACCGCAACATGACCGCCAGCCTCGACGCCCCCTGCTTCCAGGTGGGCTACACCATCACCACCGACCCGCTGGAAGCGTTCTACAAGCAGGTGAAGCCCAGGGGGGTCACCATGACGGCCCTGCTGGTGAAGGCTGTTGCCGTCACCCTGGCCGCCCATCCCCAGTTGAACAGTGCCTACACCCCGGAAGGGATGCGTTTTGGCGCCGGTATCCACGTGGCCGTGGCCGTGGCCATGGAGGACGGCGGGTTGATCACCCCTGTGCTGCGACATGCGGAGCGCACGGACCTCTATTCCCTGTCCCGCACCTGGGCCGACCTGGTGAAACGGGCCCGCAGCAAGCAGCTTCAGCCGGAGGACTACAGCGGCGGCACCTTTACCCTCTCCAACCTGGGCATGTTCGGTGTGGATCGCTTTGCCGCCATACTGCCCCCCGACACCGGCGCCATCCTGGCGGTGGCGGCCTCCCGTCCGGTGGTGGCCGTCACCGGAGGCAACGCCATGGCCATTCAGCGGCAAATGCAGGTGAATCTCACCGCCGACCATCGGGTGATCTACGGTGCCCATGCCGCCGCCTTCCTCAAAGACCTTGCCAAGCTGCTGGAGACGCGCCCCGAATCCCTGGCTCTCTGAGGGGGGTGGGGAAGCCATGGGCCACCTCCACCATGGGTTCCACGTGATCAAGCATCCGCCCGGCTCCCGGCAATCCCTCATCTCCCTATTCTTCGAGATTTCCACCTGTTGTTGCGTCACTGCCACATGGTGTTGGATTGCGGATAAATTCTCCCCTTTACATAGCATAGATAACAGAGGGGCATGGTCTGCCAGGTAAAGTTAGAGCCTGGATCGAGTTTTCTGACTATCTGGTCCAGCTAGAATTCTGGCTGGCTGGTGTTGTGCCCGGGCATATGGTGGGGGTATCTAAAGTGGTGGTCCGTTTCCCAATGACCGCCTCAAGGCTGGCCTGGCCATTGCCATTGGCGGCAGTCGCCCTCCTTCTTGCATTCGGTGTCGAGCAGGCGTCCGCCGAGTCCTGTCTATCCATTGAAAACAAGGGTTTATCAGGGGGAAGCCATCATTGGATCTGCGGACGAAAAGATTGAGGTGACGTATGCCTATTCCTCAGGACCAGGACAAAGAAGAGAAAGTAGTATACAGTTTCGGATAGACAAGTTCTTGACTCAGAGAGGATACACATATAGATCCGCGAGATATTCTAAACCAATCCTCTTCCAACTTGGTTTATCATCAGTATCTTTTTCAATCAACAAGGGCTACGAAACGGACGACATTGAATCGGTGGTGGTTCATCTGACGCCCACGGTCGCCATCACAGCGGGCTCTGGCATCAACGAGGACACAGCGGCGGCTTCACCCTCACCGCCAATCCCGCCCCTGCTGCTGCCCTCACCGTGGCACAGACTGGGGACTACGCAAGCAGCAGGGGCCACGGGTAGCAAGACCGTGACCATCCCCAGCAGCGGCACCGCCACCTATAGCGTGGCCACGGTGGATGACAGCACCGACGAGGCGGACGGCTCCGTCTCGGTCACGGTGAACACCGGCAACGGCTACACGGTGGGCAGCACCGCTACGGCCACCGTGGCAGTGAGCGATGACGATCCGACCACCACGGATGCAACGCCCTCCTTCTCCATACCGAATACTATAGTAGATAGGTGGACTGATTCCCCTACCGACATCACCTACAAAACAAACACGTTCACCAGTCATAGAGTACAATTAGCCGGAAATAATTCAACTACAACTGCGGATAATCTCCCTTCGCCTCCTCTGAGCTTTGAGGCCCTATGCCGATCAACCTGGTCACACTGCTGAGGACTGGGAACTCTCCCTCGAAGGCCAACAGCAGGAAACCTCCTCCGCAGACGCTGCCGTGGATCATTCCCTTGGGCTCCGCTTCTCTCTCCTCTTCTGACTTACCTACGGGAGACTTGGCGCCCCCATCGCCCCCAACGGTTCCTGACCCTGAAATGTGGGAGTGGGGGCCGCGAGAATCGAACTCGCCTAAGGCGGATTATGAGTCCGCTGCATTCACCAGATTGCTAGGCCCCCACGGCGTCGCCAACCAGCTTAGGGCATGGGGCCTGCTCCTGGGCCAAAAGCCAGGCCACCACCACACGGGTGGCCTGGCAGTCGTCCTGATTGTAATCCAGGATGCGGCGCAGGTCATGCCGATGACCATGGCGCCGCCAGTGACGCCACCACAACACGGCCCGTGCCCCCTCCCCGTTGGGATGGCGCCAACGAAACCCCAGCCAGGTGGCCACACTCTTGAGGCCGTAGCTGCTGAGGGGCAGCACCCATTGCTGACGCACCAACTGGTGGACATCAACGAGGCGTTGTTTCAACTCCTCCCGTAAGTCTGTGCCGGTGCCCACCCGGTGGGCCAGGCGCAGCAGCTCAACCCGCTCCGTCTCCCCGTAGTGCAGCAGGGGCCAGCCCGGAAAACGGCGCAGCAGACGATGGATGCGCTGCCAGCAGCGCTCATCCCCATGGTGGGGCAAACAGAGGATGGGATGGTGGCGTGGGGAAGGGCCTGTTGGGTCCGGCGTCAAGTCCAACGGTGCGCCTGGATCCTGTCGGGTCTGGATCAAAAAGCCGTGGAGGTAGTTCTCGCGGGCGTCGGGGTCCGCCTCGATGTCGTAGAAGAGCACCCCTGGAGCGCGATGAAGCCGTGCCGTCAGGCTGCTCCGGGCCGATGGGGCGCCGCCGGGGCGGCGCTGGACCCGTTGGCTCTGCTGGCTCCGGGCCTGGAGCACCAGGGCGGCGGCCAAGGCGTTGTGGTGGTCCGCCTGGCTGGGGTGCCCCTGTTGAGCCAGCGCCTGCCCCAGCCAGTCCGGGTCGCTTCGGGCCAACTCCGCAACGTTGTGGATCCGCAACCGGATCAACTGGCGGCGGCGGCCCGCCCCCACGCCACTCACGTCTCCCAGGTGGCCACTGGCGGCGGCGTGGGCATTGCAGGGCTGCCGCCAACAGCAGATGGCGCAGCGTTTGCGCTCTGCAATCAAATCCGGGGCGTGGGGTTGGCTCAGCCCCAGCGCCATCTCCGCCAGCAGCTCGTCAAGCTGGGGCTGCAGCGGGTCCAACGACACCTGTTGGCAGTCCCCCCCAGTGCTCAACATCAGGCCATGGGAGGGACACCGCCCTTGAAACGCCCGCAGGAGACGGCCCAAAAAGGCCAGACACAGTCGTTGTTCACGGTTGATGAAGTGGCCTGTGCGCACCAGCAGCGGCACGTAGCTCCATGGTCCCAGGCGGCTCTCGGCGTCACGGCGCAACAGGAGGGGCGCCCGTCCTCTTAGCTGGAGGTGTTCCTCCCGGGCCAGAAGTCGCAGGCCCTGGATAGCCGCTGCGCCCTGGAAGGCTTCTGCGGCGCCCCGCGCCATGGTCAGGCCACGGCGGGCGCCGTAACGGCTGAGGCACTGCTGCTCCTGCCCCAACTGAACGGCCCGCTGGGGATGCCAGGCCCGCTGGGTGGGGTCCCCATGGAGGTCTTGCCAGGCCTTGCGGGGGCAACGCAGCCAACTGCGCAGCAGCCGATCGCTGATCACCAGGCCATGGCCCTTCAAGAATCCATACCGACAACCCGGCAACTCCCGCCAGGCCACCTTAGATTGCTCCAAGAGACACCTTCGGGATGCACATCAGCCAGTTGCAACACCCCAACCAGCTCCATGGGCTGACCGTCCCGGAGCTGGAGCAGATTGCACGGCAGATTCGCGAGAAGCATCTGCAAACCGTGTCCACCAGCGGTGGACACCTGGGTCCTGGTCTGGGGGTTGTGGAGCTTACTCTGGCCCTCTATCAAACCCTGGACCTGGATCGGGACCGGGTGTGCTGGGACGTGGGCCACCAGGCCTATCCCCACAAGTTGATCACCGGCCGCTATCACCGCTTCCACACCCTGCGGCAGAAAAACGGCGTTGCCGGCTACCTGAAGCGCAGTGAAAGCCCCTTTGACCACTTTGGGGCGGGCCATGCTTCCACCTCCATCTCCGCGGCCCTGGGCATGGCCCTGGCCCGGGATCGCAAGAGGGAGGACCACAAGTGTGTGGCGGTCATCGGTGACGGCGCCCTGACGGGGGGCATGGCCCTGGAGGCCATCAACCACGCCGGTCATCTGCCCAAAACCAGGCTACTGGTGGTGCTCAACGACAACGACATGTCCATCTCGCCACCGGTGGGGGCGTTGTCGGGCTACTTGAACAAGCTGCGGCTGAGCCCGCCCATTCAGTTCCTCAGTGACTCCATGGAGGAAAGCGTGCGCCACCTCCCCTTCCTGGGGGGGGAGCTTCCGCCGGAGTTGAGCCGCATCAAGGAGGGCATGAAGCGATTGGCCGTGCCCAAGGTGGGGGCGGTGTTTGAAGAGTTGGGCCTCACCTATATGGGCCCCATCGACGGGCACGACATCTCCGCCATGATCCACACCTTCACGGCGGCCCACAACTGCGAGGGTCCCGTGATGGTCCACGTGGCCACCACAAAGGGGAAGGGCTATGCCTACGCCGAGGCGGACAAGGTGGGCTACCATGCCCAGTCCAGCTTTGATCTGGCCAGCGGCAAGGCAAAGCCCAGCACCAAGCCCAAACCCCCCAGCTTTTCCAAGGTGTTCGGCTCCACCCTGGTGCGCATCGCCGAGCACAACCCCCGGGTGGTGGGCATCACGGCGGCCATGGCCACGGGAACGGGACTGGACCTGCTGCAGAAAGCCTTACCGGATCAATATGTTGACGTGGGCATTGCCGAACAACATGCGGTGACCCTGTCCGCCGGTATGGCCGCCGAGGGGCTACGACCCGTGGTGGCCATTTACAGCACCTTCCTTCAGCGGGCCTACGACCAGGTGATCCACGACGTGGGCATCCAGAAATTGCCGGTGGTGTTTGTGCTGGATCGCGCCGGTGTGGTGGGCGCTGACGGCCCCACCCATCAAGGCCAGTACGACATCAGCTACCTGCGGGCCGTACCCAATTTCACGGTGATGGCCCCCAAGGACGAAGGGGAGCTGCAGCGCATGTTGGTGACCGCCCTGGCCCATGACGGCCCTGTGGCCATGCGGATTCCCCGGGGCAACGGTGTGGGGGTGCCCCTGCTGGAGGACGGCTGGCAGCCCCTGGAGATGGGCTGTGGGGAGCAGTTGGCGGCAGGGGACGATCTGCTGATCGTGGCCTACGGGACCATGGTGAAGCCGGCCATGGACACCGCTGGCCTGCTGCAGGAGCAGGGCATCCGTGCCGCGGTGGTCAACGCCCGCTTCCTGCGCCCCATGGATCAAGGCCTGCTGGTGCCGTTGGCGCAACGCTGTGGCCGGGTGGTCACCATGGAGGAGGGCACCCTTCTGGGGGGCTTTGGCGGGGCTGTTCTGGAGTTGTTGCAAGACAACGACTGCCTGGTGCCGGTGCAACGTTTCGGTATCCCGGATCGGCTGGTGGATCACGCCAAACCTCAGGAAAGCCTCCAGGATCTGGGGCTGACCGCTCCCCAAATGACGGACGCCATTCTGAACAAACTGGCGCTTCAGGGGTTTGCGCCAGCGGTCAAGGCCAAACGCCAACGGGCCATGGCCCCCATTTGAAATGATACACGCACTGATCCTTATCTCTGCCTATGGTCTCTTGATTGTGATTCTATCTGATTATGATAAATACTACAATCCTCTTGTACTTCCCACTCTAATGTGGTTATCCTTAGCTTGGCCAATAACCATGGTCATATTCACAATAATTTGCTTGATATATTTGTTTAAAACCCGTAATAGTAAGAGAAGGAACATTAAAAAGATACTACCAGGTGGCATACCTTCATACTCTATTTTTGATGATGACGAAGAAAATACAACAAAACCATAATCAAACACAGCGGCTTGGATGCACTGCTCAATCCCACCGCTATCCAGGTGCTGGATGCTGATCCACAGCGCAACGGCGTCCAACACTTTGAAGCCACTCTCACCTACGGCCTCCCCACCTTCAGCAACCGCCTCACCATGACGCCGGGCATCGGGCTGGCGCTGGCTTCAGATACCACCTCCTACCGTCTCCTCTGGGCTTTGAGGCCCTATGCCGACCAACCTGGTCACACTGCTCAAGTCTGGCAACTTTCCCTGGAAGGCCAACGGCAGCAACGCTCCTCCCCGGATACCCCCGTAGACCATTCCCTCGGAATCAACTTCTCTCTCCTCTTCTGAAGGCTTGAAGGAGGGGGTTTCTTCACAGTCTCTTAGGTGGCCTCGGCCTCTGTTCGGCACACTCGTCTTCATCGCTCCAATTCGCTGTTGGCTCCTGTCATGGCGGTGAATGAGCCGGCATACCCCTACCCTGGCTGGCCCCGACTTTGTCTTCAGGCTCTCAGACAGCTTGGGCTTTGAGACGCAACAGACCCCGCTCGGGATTCACCTCCAGCAGGCTGACAGTCAGCGGGTCGTCAGGACGGCTCCGGGAAGGACAGTTGCATACCAACTCCAAGGCCATGTCCTCACACCACACCAAGCCCAGCCCCTCGGACTCCCGCAGCCACCGCACAAAACAGCCCGCCCAGGGGCCGCGCTCCTGCTGCAGCCAGCTTTGCAACCAATAGAGGCGGTCCTGCTTGGCCCGCTGTCCTGCTTCCTGGGCTCCGGCCAGGGCCTGGTCCAGCCAATGCTGCAGGTCCGGCTCCGTCAGGACCGACTCCCGGCAGCAGTGGGCCTTCAGTTGAAGATGGGCCAGGAAGTCCGTGAACCGGCGAATGGGTGAGGTCACCTGTACGTACACCGGCGCCCCCAGAGCAAAGTGGGGTTGGGGACGGGTGCCCGTGCTGCTGCGCTGGAGACAGGCCTTCAGGGCGCCGTTGCGCACGGCTCCGGGGGAGAGGGTCGCCAACTCCTGTGGAGACGGCAAAGGGCTGGCCGTCTGGCCCCGGTAGGGCAAAGGCAAGTCATGGCGTTGCCCGTAGCGGCCGGCAATTTGTCCGGCCAACACCATGCACTCCGCCACCAGTTGCCTGGCCGGTGTGGGCTCCAGCACCTCAAGGGCAACGGACCCGCCCGCCATGGGACGGAAACGGGCCTCGGGCTGCTCCAGGCACAGGGCGCCAGTCGCACGGCGCCCTTGATTCAGTTGCCGGGTGATGCGGTGCAACTCCAGCAGGTTGTCTTCTTCCGGTGGAGCCATGCTCAGCAGGTCGTCCACGTCGTTGTAGGTGACGGCTGTACACAGCCGCACCCAGCTTGGGGTCCAGCCCTCGGCCATGGCATGGCCGTCCTCGTCCAGGTCCACCCAGAAGCTGAGGGCACGACAACGCTGCCCCGGCCGCAGGCTGAACACCCCCTGGGCCAAGGACTCCGGGAACATGGGCATGGCGCCATGACTCAGATAGGCGCTGCACCCCCGACGGCAGGCTTCCATGGTGAGGGGGTTGGTGACGGAGAGCAACGCCGTTGGATCAGCCACGTGAATCCACAAGCGCCAGCCTCCTGCGGCGCGGGGTTCCAATGCCAGGGCATCGTCCACCTCGATGGTGCCGGCATCGTCGATGCTGAGACTGGCCAGGCCTGTTAAATCCTGCCGATCTTCGTCACCCGGGCATGGCTGACTGGCCAGGGAACGTAAGCGTGCCAGAGGATCCCGCAGGGCTGGCGGGAAACCCCTGACTGGTTGCTGCCGTACGGGTTGGCGCTGTGCGGGTCGGGGGCGGTTCACTTGCCTCAGCCGTCTGCCCTCAGCCGTCGGTGTTGGTAAAGGGAAGCAGCGCCATGATACGGGCCCGTTTCACCGCCGTGGTGAGATTCCTCTGCTGATGAGCGGTGAGTCCTGTCATGCGCCGTGGCAGGATCTTGCCCTGCTCGGTAAGGAACTTTTTCAGGAGGTCCACATCTTTGTAATCGATGGGATCGCCAGGTTTGATGGGAGAGAGACGTTTGCGGTAGCGGGGAGCCATGGGGGCAGGAGGGAAGAATGTTCAAGGAAAACAGAAGACGGGAGGCGCTGTTCAGGCCCCTCACTTGATTTCCTTATGGACCGTGTGCTTGTTGCAGTGGGGACAGAACTTGTTCACCTCAAGCCGCTCCGAGGTGTTGCGGCGGTTCTTCTGTGACGTGTAACGGGACACGCCGTTGGAGCGTTTCGTGGGATTGGACCGGCATTCCGTGCACTCCAGGGTGATCACGATGCGGACGCCCTTGTTTTTGGCCATGGGTTAGGACGTTACTCCACTGCTGAGCAGTAGTTGCACAAGCTGCTTACTTTACCTTGTTCTGCCCCTGGCCGGTGGCAACCCACCTTGAACCAGGTCTCGTACGTGTGGAGAGGGACCTGGCTGCGTAGGATCGACGCTGCTGGTCTATTAAGAACTGGACAATGCGAGTTTCGCTGCAGTGGCTTCAGGAGTTGGTGGACTGTCCCTGGCCTGTGGCCCTGTTGGCTGAACGCCTGAGCATTGCCGGCCTTGAGGTGGAGGACGTCCTTGAGGTCGGCAAACCCTTGGCTGGCGTTGTTGTGGGCAAGGTATTGGACTGCGCACCCCACCCCGATGCCGACAAACTCAGACTGTGTCGGGTGGACGTGGGCGGCCCCCAGCCCCTGCAAATCGTCTGTGGCGCGTCCAACGTGCGTGCCCGGATCCACGTGCCGGTGGCCCCTGTTGGTTCCCGTTTGCCTGCCGTTGACCTGACCATCCAGCGCACCAGCTTGCGGGGTGTGGACAGCGAGGGCATGATCTGCTCCCTGGCGGAGTTGGGGCAGGAGGAGCACAGCGCCGGCATCTGTGTCCTGGAGGACCAGTCGCCCGTGGGCGCGCTCACACCAGGTGCGGCGGTGGCCCCCCTCCTGGGGCTGGATGACGTGATCCTGGACGTGGCGGTGACCGCCAACCGACCGGACGGCCTGTCCATGGTGGGCATCGCCAGGGAGGTGGCGGCCCTGTGTGGCGAAGCGGTCAGCCCCCCCACGGCGCCGCCGCGGACGGCCACCGCCATGGACCTCAACCGCTTTGCCCAGGGGTGTCGCCTTTTCTCCTTGAGTGTGGTGGAGAACGTCACCATCGGCCCCTCACCCCTGTGGCTCCAGCGGCGGCTGGAACGGGCGGGACTGCGCAGCATCAACACCGCCGTGGACATCACCAACCTGGTGATGCTGGAGACCGGTCAACCCATGCATGCCTTCGACGGGGAGCGGGTGGCCGGCGGCGCCTCGGCCGTTCATGTGCGCTTTGCCCAGCCAGGAGAAGACCTGCACACCCTGGACGGGCAACAGCTTTCCCTGGCAACCGGCCACCTGGTGGTGGCTGATGCCGCAGGACCCGTGGCCCTGGCCGGGGTGATGGGGGGAGCCCCCACCCAGATCACCCCCCGGACCCGTCACATCCTCCTTGAGGCAGCGGTGTTCGACCCCACCGCTGTGCGCCGCTCGGCCCGGCTGGCGGGGCTGCGCAGTGAGTCCTCCTCCCGCTTCGAGCGGGGTGTGGCCCCCCAGGCAACCCTGGCGGCAGCGGACCGGGCCGTGGCCCTGCTGGAGCAACTCTGCGGAGGCAACTGTGTGGAGCGGCAGGTGGCCTGCCATCCGGGTGTGCTGGTGGAGCGGCAGGCGCCCCTGCGTCGTCGGGCCATCCATCGCCTTCTGGGGCCCATGGCCGACGGCGCGCCTGTGCAGGACGGCACGGTTGAGGGCTGTCTCCGTGCCCTGGGTTGTGATCTCGCCCCCACGGACGAGGGCTGGTTGGTGACCGTTCCCCCCAGCCGCTGCCAGGATCTTTGCCGGGAGGTGGACCTGATTGAAGAGGTGGCCCGTCTTGTGGGCTATGACCGCTTCAGCGCCGCCCTGCCCACGCCCCTGGCCCCTGGTGGGCGCAGCCGCCAGCAGAATCTCCTCCACCAGCTTCGCCAACGGCTGATTGCCACAGGCTTGCAGGAACTCTGCCACATGAGCCTCGACCAGGGCGGTCCTGGCGCTCTGGCCCTGGCCAATCCCCTGGTGAGCGACCACGGTTGCCTGAGAACCGTGCTGTACACCGGCCTGCTGCGTGCCGCCCAAAGCAATGCCCAGCAGGGAAACGGGGGACTGTGGGGTTTCGAGGTGGGCAAGGTGTTTTCCACCGTTGGCCCCCAACGGGAGCAGCAGAAGCTGGGGGCGGTGCTCTGCGGCCAACAGCAACATTCCCTCTGGTGTGACGGTGGCAAGGCGGCTCCCCTGGACTTTCACCAGGCCATGGGGGGGATGGAGCGGGTTCTGGTGAGCCTGGGGATCCGGTTGCAGCGCCAGCCCATGGCGGCGCCCGAGGGGGTTGAACCCTTGTTGCACCCTGGCCGCTCGGTGGCCCTGACGCTACCGGGAGGAGCCTTTGTGGGCTGGTTTGGCCAGGTACACCCCAGGGTGACCAAATCCTGGGACTTGCCGGAGGACGTGTTCCTGTTGGAATCGGACCTGATGCCACTGCTGGCGGCCGCTGAGCAGCACCATGGCCCGGCGCCCCGCTTCCAACCCTTCTCCCTGATGCCTGCCGCGGAGAGGGATCTGGCGGTGGTGGTGGGCCAAGCCGTTGGCAGCGGCGCCCTGATGGACGCCATCCGCGCTGCAGGTGAACCCCTGCTGGAAGCGGTCCACTACCTGAGCCGTTTTGACGGGGGCGACCTGGCACCCGGCGCCTGTAGCCATGCCTTCCGGCTGGTGTTCCGGGGGGAGCAGACCCTCACCGATGCCCAGGTGGAAACTGCCCTCGCCACCGTGCTGTCCACCCTGGAGGAGCGCTTCCAGGCGCAGCGGCGGGCCTGAGCAGGGGCGCCTTCCCCTGGCTGTGCCCTGCTTCTGTTGTATTACACCTTGCATACACCTTGACACGGCACCCCCAATGCCAGGCCTGCGTGGGGATAGCTTGATGGTCCTTCCATTGGGTGCCATGAGCCTTGTGCGGGACGTGATCCTGACGGCCGATGATGAGTTGCGCTACCCCACCGGTGGCGAACTCACCTCCATTGTGGCCTACCTCAATCAAGGCGCTGATCGGGCCAGGGTGGCGGACCTGCTCACCAGCAACGAGCGCAAGATCATCGAGAAGGCCTCGCGCCAGTTGTTCCAGCAGCGTCCCGAGTACGTGCAGCCGGGGGGCAACGCCTTTGGCCAGAAGCAGCGGGCCCAGTGCCTGCGGGACTACAGTTGGTACCTGCGCCTGGTCACCTACGGCATCCTGGCCGCCAGCACCGACTACATCGAGCAGGTGGGCCTGATCGGCGCCCGGGAAATGTACAACGCCCTCCAGGTGCCCATGGCGGGCATGGTGGATGCCATGGTGACGTTGAAAGAGGCGTCCCTGTCCCTCCTCTCCACCGAAGACGCCAACATGGCGGCGCCCTACTTTGACTTCATGGTTCAGGGGATGGAAACCTTGGCGTGACTTGACGTTTTGTCTTGCCTGGGTGCTTGGGGGTTGTCGATTGTGGCCCCCTCAAGGTGCCTGACATCTCACTAGATTCGGGTTTTTGTGAGAACTCCATCGGTGAGCATCATGCGTCGCAAAGTTTTGGCTCTGCTGGGAGAGGACGATCCGCAAGGCAAGCCAACATACCTGAACAAGGCAATAGACTTGCTGATCGTTGCCTCAATCGTCCTTGCGGTATTGGAGTCGGAGCCGGGGATCAGTTCTCGGCACCTGTCTTTACTGAGAACTCTGGACATTGTCATTTCAGTTGTCTTTGCGGTTGAATATCTGGCACGCCTTTGGATCGCCCCTCTGAAACCTGGCAACAGTAGAGGTGTCTCAGGTGTTATCAAATACGCTCTCTCTCCACTGGCAATTATAGACTTGATTGCTATTGCTCCCACACTTATCGGGATGATCACCCCGGTAGAATTCTATGGCACTTCTGTGTTTCGACTCGTTCGACTCGTTCGCATTGGCAGACTGGGAAGATCGAACAGATTCAGGGAGAGCATTAAGCGATTTCATTACGCAATCACGTCAAATAAAAACGAACTCACAATCTCTACAATTTATACTGGCACAGTTATTTTCATAAGCAGTGTTCTCATGTATCTTGCTGAAGGGGGCGCTCAAAAGGATCAGTTTGGCTCGATCTCAAGATGTCTGTGGTGGTCTCTGATTACGGTGACCACTATCGGATACGGGGATGTCTATCCCGTCACCCCAGCAGGCAAAGCGGTTGCCTCAATCACCGCCCTGCTCGGTATTGCGGTTATTGCAATACCGATTGGCATTATTTCATCGGGTTTTAGCAACGCGGCAAAAGAAGCGGATTTTAAATCAGATTCTTAAATTTCACAAGCAAATCGACAAAGCTTTCTGCTGCCTCGGCATCGCTGAACAGGTATTTCTCATGGATACCTGATCCAGATCTGAAGGTGACTTCTCCATACTCCATGACGAGCCACTGCCGATTCTCCGAGTAACGCCTATCCCTGCTGCCGTCCTTATTGGACTTTTCCCACACCTGGCCAACCCTCTTGCTGTCCTGGGGGATGGCCTCTTTCTCGATGAAGCGATTGGGTGTGTAATCCACTTCCAGTTCCTTCATATCCAGGATCCCCAGCCTTGCCAGGGAGTCGTCCATGACGAAAAACCCCGGGTAGATGTAAATGTCTGCCCCATTGCGATTCAGAAAGACGAGGGGCAGCTCAGGAGACGTGATGCCAGACAGCGCCTTGCGTTGGCACTTGGTGAGAGACCTGTCAAAACTGATGGATGTTGCAGATCTGGACCGTACCTGATCCACGTTGCTGGCAGAGGTGAGGTCCCATATGAACTGGCAATTGGACAATCTGTCAAAAGTGCTCTGAACTGCCCTGAAGGCAGCACGACAGTCATCGTCCATGGCGATAGCAAGACTGACTGATGAGTTCTCGATGGCTTGCTCAACCTCTTGAAGCGCCTCCCCTCTTGCTTTGATGCCTGACTGAAATCTCTTCCTGATGAGGGCGACAAGGAAGTAGATCAGGCAGATCTTGCAGAGCAGGGCAACCCAGTTCAGGGAGGCCAGTGACTGCTGGATGGAGGCAGCGTCCTTCACCAACTCCTGCCTCTGTTTCCTGGCGTCGATCACTGCCCGCTGGAGACCCAGTAGACTTTCACTGGTGACCTGGACAGGGTCTGCACTCCTGAAGGAATAGTCGGGTGACGCCTGAGCAGGCTCTAGCGTTGGGGCGGCCGTTGCCTTGCCCGCCCCTTGCCTCCCGTATGCACCAACCTTCTCCCTGCTGTAGATGCCTGTGCCTGGGAGACCCAAGTTCCGATAGACCCCATCCGACTTGAAAGTCAGGGATGCGCCTCTGACCCCAACGCTGGTGCTGATGCCGCTCTTGCTGAGGTTGATGGTGACGCCAGGGATGACCTTGATTCTCCTGCGGAATGCCCACGCCATAGAACTAACGACCCAACGATCAACACTTTAGCCTGACGCCCGCAGCAACCTCTTACACTTCCCTTGCTTGGTCTTTTCAGGTCTCCATGGCCATCATCTGGTTCCACCTCACCACAAGCCTTGACGGCAATCGGGCTAGGCCTGGTGAGCCTGCTGCTGGCGAAGGGCACACAGTTGCACCAGTTGATGGGTCGGGTATGGATGGGGCTGATGCTGTGTGCCACCCTGTCTTCCTTCCTGATTCACCGCGTTCACCCCCAGGGGGATGGAGTTGGCTCCATGGCCTTGCCCTCTGGACCTTGATCTCTATGGGCTGGGGCATAGTAGACATTCGGAAGGGCAACATACGAGGCCATGCCAATTCGATGAAGGGGGTCATGGTTGGCGCCATCGCAGCAGGAACGGCAGCCCTGGCGCCGGCCCGTTTTCTGGCCGGGTCCTGGGGTACTGACGTGGGTGCGGATCAGAACTCCAGAGCAGGCAACGGCTGCGGCGCTCGGGGCTCTGCCCAGGGTTGGCCAGGTTGGGGCTCCTCTAAATAGGTCACACAAGAATAAAAATCGTCCAGAGCAATGAAGCGGCCCTTCTCCTCAGCCCACTTCCTCATGCGGTGATTGCAACTGTGACGCCAGGCCAGAATTTCAATTCGCCATCCCTTCCTGTGCATCCGCTCCAGGTCAGCATGAAACCCGCAGCCATCGTCAAAACCAGCCCCGTCGCCACTGAGAAGCACTGCCGTGCCAGGGTCGCCGTTGTTGTCCAGGGCATCACGCAGCATGGCGGTCTGCAGCGCCTGATCCACCTCCTGCTCTTGCCCCCCCAGCTTGCCCCGCTCAAAGAGTTGCACCTCAATCCCCTCAGCCTCAAGTTCGTTCCAGACGCTCCGCAACTGTGGCGGAACCGACCCCACCGCCAGAGCGCGCCCGATGGGCCGTTGCCGGCGAGCCAGCCGGATCATGGTGGGGAAATGGATGCGGACCCGGCTACGGGCGCCCCAACCTTCCCGCTCTGCGGCCAAGTCCTGAGCACTGATAAAGATATTCGAGTTGTCCCAATAGAGGAAAATTCTGTCCATTGAGGAACTTTACCACGTTCAACTGAAGAGGAATAATAGGCTCTAACAGAGGGGACTACGCTTCAGGGAACAGGGATAACCTTGATTCTCTGTGACGCGGTCGGCGCCGTCAAGGCTGTTGCAGACTGGATCATCCCCATCACCCCTGCCGCAACACCAACCGATAAGCCCCGCTCCGCCCCCGTCCACAGGGAACCAAGGCTCCCTTCTTCACCAAGTCACTCAAATCCCGATAAGCGGTGGCTCGGCTCACGCGGGTGAGGCCAACGGCCTTACGTATGGTGAGATCCCCCTGAAATCCTTCGGGCTCAGCATCCCAGAGGCGGTTCAGCAGCTTCCGTTGCCGTGGATTGAAGTCGTTGGTGCGGTGGATCCACCAGAACAGGGCTTTGGCTTTGACAGCTTCCACAACAGCCACATTGGCCACGGCGGCAGCCCTCACCTGCTCCAGGAACCAGCCCAGCCAAGGGGTAATGTCCAGGTTGCCTCGCTGGGCGGCCTCCAACATCTGGTAATAAGCCTGTCGTTGGCGCAAGAGTTGGCTGGACAGACCGAGCGCATGAATCACCAGGGGGGAGGTGTTGACCTCCGCCAGGCTGGCTTGCGCCAGCACCCGTTCCGTTAATGCCCGGCCCAGGCGGCCATTGCCGTCTTCGTAGGGGTGAAGGGTGACAAACCACAGGTGGGTCACCCCGGAGCGCAGCAGGGGATGGAGATCTTGCGGTGGGGTGTTGAACCAGTGGAGAAACACCGCCAGCATCCCGGGCAGTCCACAGCTTGGTGGTGCTTCAAAGTGAACCCGCTCCCGGCCGATGGCGCCAGACACCACCTGCATTGGCACGGACCCACTACGCAACACGCCAACGGGAACAGAGCGCAGGCTGGAGGCGCCGCCTTGAAACAGTTGCCGATGCCAGCCGTTGAGCCGTTCTACGGTGAGGGGCGCTGAGAGCTGGGTAGTAGCGGCCATGAGCAAGTCCACCAGGCCTTCCACCTGGGCTGAGGGCTGAGGCTGGCCAGACTGCAGAGGGAGCTGCAAACGGCGGGCCAGGGAGGAGCGCACCATGGCGGGATCTAGCGTTTCCCCTTCAATGGCGGTGGTGTTCAGACCCTCGCGGCTCAGCAGGGAAGCGGCAGCCTCCTGTTGAAGGGATGGATCCAGAGCCTCCAGCTTGGCCAGCAGGTGTTGCCGGGCCTGATTTGCTGCTGTCAGTCCAGGGTGCAATTGCTGGTGCTCCCAGCGAAACCGTGGCCACTGGGGCTGCTCCCAAATCCAACTGCCGCTGGGTGCGCTGTCCATGGTGTGATGCTAATCGCTTCACAGGGTGAGGCGATTAGACGCACCCAATCGCTTCATGGCTGGGGATCGGCACTGTTGGGTGTCAGAGAGCCAGGTCGGTAGCCAGCTTGTCGACAATCACCGAGTGCAGGGCGGCGCGGTCAGTGCCGACAGGATCAGTACAGACTGGATCGTCCCCTTCTTCTTCCAGGATCACCGCCGCATTGGGCTTGCAGAGTGGCAAGGCGGAGAAATGAAATGCTGGCGAGAGGTGCAAGATGTCCGCATCAGGCAATAACGCCGCAAAACCACTGGCGTCAAAGTCGGCTGCCATAAGCCGGTCGCTGTCTTTTCCCAGTCCGACAAGGGTCACGTGACTGACCAGGTCGGTGGTATGGGTCGCATCCAGCCCCCAGGTCAGGCCTGGATCGATGGCTGCAACATGGGTGATCCTGTGGTCTGCGTAGGATGCAGCCCATGCCTCTGCCGAAAGCGCAGGAATATCGACCTTTGCCCGGGCAAGATCCTGACAAAAGGTGGAAATGGCCTGATTGTCGGGTCGCAAAGCCAACTTGCAGTAGATCGCAAAGCCACCAAGATCACCACGCAGTCCTCCCGCCGAGAGTGCTGTCCAGCCGCCGTAGGAGAAACCGGCTGCCATGATGCGGTCCGGGTCCACATGGGGGGCGATGTCCGGGTCGTCAAAGGCTCTGTCGAGCACGAGGCTCAGATCCTGAACCCGTGTCCAGTGATCAAGCGCTGTCTCAATGTCAAAATCTCCAAAAGTGTAGAGTTGGGATGGTTGACGGCAATCACGATGGCTCCACGCTCGGCAAGACCAGCGGCCAGCCATGCAAGTGAGTAGAAATGGCCACCGAGACCATGACTCAGCAGCACCAGCGGATGGCCACCATCGGCCATCGGGGCGTCTTCGGAGACGGTCACGCCGTAGAATGCCGCGTTTTCAGAGATCGTCGTCTCACGGCCTGATCCGAACGCTGGATACCAAATTCCTCCCTCCACATCCTGTCCGTGGTGGGGCGCGAACCTTGAGAAGGTTTTATATCCGGCCGGATCAGCTTGCGCTGCAAAGGGGATGGCGAATACAAGCGCTGCAAATAGGAACACGTTTCCCGCGAAACGGGAGCCACACTGCAAAATTCCCATGGTGCCTTTGTTGACTCCATCTAACGGGCATGATTTTAACTCAACGATCAACGCCTTATTGAGAATCCAGCCAAGCCCGGCGCAGCAGGGCATTGACCACCGCTGCCGCCAGGCCGGCCCCACCCCGGCTCCCTTCCAGGCGCACCTGGGGCCAGCCGCTACGGGCCAGCGCCGTCTTGGCTTCCCGCACCCCCACAAAGCCCACCGGCATCCCCACCACCAGCACCGGCGGTTCAATCCGGCCTTGCCGTCCCAAGGCCAGCAGGTGGAGCAGGGCCGTGGGGGCGCTGCCGATCACCACCACGCTGTGGGGGTGGTGCTGCACAGCAACGGCCAGGCCCAGGGCGGTGCGGGTTTGCCCAGGGGGGGCTGCCTCGGGCGCCCAGCCCAGGCCGTTGATCACGGGATTGGCAAAAGTGCGCCGGGCCATGGGGGTCACTGCCGCGGCCGCCATGGCGGTGTCGGTAAGAACGGGTGCGCCACGGGCCAGGGCGGCCATGGCCTGCCCACAGGCGGCAGCGGGGCAGCGCAATGCTGTAGCCAGGCGCCAATCCCCGCTGCTGTGGATCAGCCGCACCAGTACGTCCTGTTGCACACCGTGGAGCCCGGTGGGGGGAAGGCGCTGCCGGATCAGCGCCAGGCTCTCCGTCAAAATCGGGTGATCGATGGGGGATGGTTCCATGCCGGTGCATGTCTACTGGGGTGATGACACCACAGCGCTGGAGCACGCTGTAGCAGCCCTGGCTCAAAAGGTGCTGGATCCCGCATGGGAAAGCTTCAACCTGCAACGGCTGGACGGACGGCAGGAGGATGCAGCAACTCTGGCGTTGACCACTGTGCGCATGGCCCCCTTTGGCGGTGGCGAGCGGTTGGTTCACGTGGCCAACAGTCCCTTTTGTGAGCGGTGCCCGCCGGAGCTGCTGGTGGCGCTCACCGCCACCCTGCCCCGGATCCCCCCCAACTGCCACCTGCTGCTCACCTCTGTCAACAAGCCGGACGGCCGCTTGAAATCCACAAAGCTTCTCCAGAAAGCGGCCACGGTGCAAGCGTTTCCCCGGCCAGCGGTGTGGGACAGCCGTGGGCAGCGACAGATGGTGCAGCGGGCCGCCAAGGCCGCCGGACTCACCATGGAGCCTGTGGCGGAAGCGGCGCTGGCGGAGGCGGTGGGCAGCGACAGTGGCCGTTTGGCGGGAGAACTGGAGAAGCTCCACCTCTACAGCGACGGCAAACCCGTCACGGCAGCGGCAGTGGCGGCCCTGGTGGGCGCCACCAGCCAGACCAGCTTGCAGGTTGGCGAGGCCCTGCTCCACAACCAGGTGCCCACCGCCCTGCATCTGCTGGATGAGCTGCTCCGGGCCAACGAACCCGCCCTGCGCATTCAGGCCAGCCTGGTGAGCCAGGTGCGGGGCTGGCTGTGGGTAGCGTTGATGACTGCGGCAGGGGAGAAGGATGCCCAGGCCATTGCCAAGGCTGCCGGTTTCGGGAATCCCAAGCGAGTCTATGTGTTGCAGCGGCAGGTGCGGGGGTGCCGGCCCCAGCGGCTGCAACAACTCCTGGCGGCCCTGCTGGAATTGGAATGGGCGCTCAAGCAGGGCACGGCGCCCCGGCAGGCGTTCCGGGAGCACTTGCTCCCCTTGGCCCAGGTGCGCCAGGGCGGATAATCACCCCATCAACAGATGGCAGCCATGGCGCTCCTGGTGCAAAAATTCGGTGGCAGTTCCGTGGGCTCTCTCGAACGGCTCAAGGCCGTTGCAGAGCGGGTTCGCAAGACACGCCATGCTGGAGATGACGTGGTGGTGGTGGTGTCCGCCATGGGGAAAACCACCGATGAACTCACCCGATTGGCGCGCTCCATCAGCCGTCATCCCCCGCAACGGGAACTGGACATGCTGCTGGCCAGTGGGGAGCAAGTGAGCATTGCCCTGCTCAGCATGGCCCTGCAGGAGTTGGGGGTGGCAGCAGTGTCCATGACGGGGCAGCAGGTGGGAATTGTCACGGAGGCGGCCCACGGCCGGGCCCGCATTCTGAACATCCGCACCGAGCGGGTGCGCACCTGTCTGGCAGAGGGCGCCGTGGTGGTGGTGGCGGGTTTTCAGGGGACCGCCACCAGCGCCAACGGCAACCTGGAAATCACCACCTTGGGGCGGGGTGGCTCGGACACCTCCGCTGTGGCCTTGGCAGCGGCCCTGGGGGCGAAGTGCTGTGAGATTTACACCGACGTGGAAGGGGTGCTCACCACCGATCCCCGCATCGTGCCCAGCGCCCAATTGCTGGAGCACATCAGTTGTGACGAGATGCTGGAGTTGGCCAGCCTTGGGGCGGCGGTGCTTCATCCCCGGGCTGTGGAAATTGCCCGCAATTACGGTTTGCCCCTGGTGGTGCGCTCCAGTTTGAGTGACCACCCAGGCACCTGCCTCACCAGCAACCGCCGCCAGCGGGTGGCAGGCGCGGCGCTTGAATTGGGCAAACCCGTGGATGCACTGGAGTTGGTGCGCCACCAGGGGCTCGTTGCCCTTTCCCACGTGCCGGATCGTCCTGGGGTGGCGGCCCGGTTATCCGAGGTGCTGTCCGGGGCCGGCATCAACGTGGACCTGATTGTGCAATCCCTCCATGAGGGTGCCAGCAACGACATGGCCTTCACCCTGGAGCGGCGGGATCTGGAGCGGGCCCATGCTGTGGTCAGCGCCTTGAGCGGCCGTCTGGGGGGGACTCGACCCTTCGTTGTGGCCGCCTATCCCGAACTGGCCAAGCTGAGCCTGGTGGGCGCCGGCATCACGGCCCGGCCCGGTGTTGCAGCCAGTATGTTTGCCACCCTGGGGCAGGCGGGCATCAGCCTGCGGATGATCGCCACCAGTGAGGTGAAGGTGAGCTGTGTAATTGAGGACAGGGCCGCTGGCCAGGCCCTCGATTTGCTGCGGGAGCGGTTTGCGTTGACGCCGTCCCAGGTGCATCTGGAGGCCATCCCCTGTGAAGACGAAGACAGCAGCCCGGCCGTGCGGGGCGTGGCCCTGGATTGTGGTCAGGCCCAGGCGTCGGTCCACGGGGTGCCGGATTGGCCGGGCGCTGCCGCAGCGGTCTGCCGTGCCCTGAGCGACGACAACATCAGCCTGGACACCATCGTGCAATCGGAATGCACCCGCCAAACCCCCTTGGGCGCCGCCAGAGACCTGGCCTTCACCTTGCCCCGCCAGGCCCTGGAGCAGGCCCGCCAGGCCCTTGCTCCCCTGCTCCAGCAATGGCCGGGCGCGGAGTTGATTCCGGGGGGACCCATCGCCCGGGTCAGCGCCGTGGGGGCGGGCATGCCCTGTACCGCCGGTACCGCTGGCCGCATGTTCCGCGCCTTGGCGGATGCGGGCATCAACATCGCCATGATTGCCACCAGTGAGATCCGCATCAGTTGTGTGGTGGCGCAGGAGGATGGGGAAGCCGCCCTGCGGGCGGTCCACCACAGCTTCAACCTGGCCGGCTGAGGGGCGCCGCCCATGGGGCTGTTATAGCCGGTGCGGATGGGGGTGGTGTGCCAACCCTCAGAAGAGGAAGGAGAAGCGAAGTCCGAGGGAGTGATCCACGGCAGCATCTGTGGAGGAGGTTTCCT
>VXNS01000005.1:5981-20217 GCA_009840445.1 Synechococcus sp. SB0662_bin_14 | reverse complement strand
TTCTTTGCCGAGCCGCCGAGCCGATTCTAGCAGAAAGCTTACCCGCTTGTGGCAACTCCACATCTGAAAGCTTTACCGAACCGGAAACGTTTCCAGGTCTCGGCATTCCTCCGCCATCGTCCCAACTGAACCCCCTATCCACCAGGAGGCTTCTCTTTCCCTGGAGTACGTTCATGGCCGCAGAGCAAGTGCCCCTATCTCAACCGATGGCCCAATTTCCTTATTGTATAAGATCATACCAAAATCTTTTCTTTGGCTGCTCCTTGTATTTTCCGTTAGCTTCAGGGCACCACGAAAAATTGCCGTTTCCTCGCATGAGAGGACCCTGCCAGGCTACGAGAAATCCCTCCACAACTGACTTTCTCACGGTGAGACGGCAGCCCACTGGAAGGCCTTGCTCGATTTTTCGTGGTGCCCTTCAGTTTACCTTAGTGTCACAAATCTCACTCTGAATTGGCCTGGCATCGTCACAATTCCCTCCCGGACGAGGGGCCGTCCCCAGGGTCGCACCCCTCCTGCACTGGAAAGGTGACCCCCCCCTGAACCGAGCCGTAACAGCTGTCAGGCCGCCAACAGTCCAGCCAGAGGCAGAGCCCCACCCACGGCAAGCCCCCGGATCGGGAACCTTGGCGGCATCAACCAACACCCCCATCGTCTCCCTTGACGTCTTACCGGGTGTCTCATTGGGCATCACCCTTGGCGGCCATGGCCCGAATCAGGTCGGCCCGGCTGAGCACCCCAACGGGCTTTCCCCTCTCCACCACAAACAGCCTCTCCGTGCCGGCATCGTGGAGCAGGGCGGCGGCCTCCTGCAGGCTGAGGGTTGATGCACAGGTGTGGGGAGAGCGGTTCATGACGGCTTCAGCGGTTTCTCCAAGGGCCTGATGCACGTCCCGCTCCCAGCGCAGGGGATTGCGCAGATAGATCACGCTATCCAGGAAGACCATGTAGGGGCCAGGCTCCAGGCCGCTTTCCCGCACCATCAGATCCTTGGTGCTGATTTCCCCCACCAGCTTGCCCTGGTGGTCGCACACCGCCAGGCCGCTGATGTGGGAAGCGTTGAGCATCCGGATCACCTCTGTCAGGGCTGTGTCCGGACGCACAAACTTCACCGGCGTGGTCATGAACGCCTGGACGGGTTGGCTTTGCACCATGATGGTCTCCCTGGAGTGTGGTGAGTATGGCGCAGAGACTGGCCAACAGCCTCACGGTGCTCAGGGCGTTGCTTGCCGTGCCTCTCCTGCTGGCATTACAGGGGGGATGGGGCTGGTGGGCCTGGGGGCTGCTGGTGTGTGGCGCCCTCACCGACGGGGTGGACGGGTGGTTGGCGCGACGGGGTGGCGGCGGCTCCCTGTGGGGGGCCCGTCTGGATCCCCTCTGCGATAAATTGCTGCTGCTGGCGCCGCTGTTGTGGTTGGCCGGCCAGGGGGCCGGGGGAGCCGATCCCGGCATTTCCCCCATCCCCACACCCCTCTGGGCCGTTTGGCTCCTGTTGGCCCGGGAGTTCCTGGTGACCGAGTGGCGAAGTCGCCAGCCCACTGGAGCGCCAGCCCATTGGAGCGGCAAGCTAAAAACCGCCACCCAGTTTCTTTGTTTTGGTTTCCTGCTCTGGCCAGGTGCGGCCCAGACGCTGACCACCGCCGTGGGTGGCGGCCTGTTCTGGGTGGCCCTCGCCATGGCGTGGCTCAGTGGAATCCGCTACATCAAATCAAACCTGGCCTAAATGCTCCCGCAGGGCCTGGATCATGCGGGCATTGGCGGCGGGGAAAGGGTAGCGGTGAAGGTGGTGGGGCCACACCCAGGCGATCTGTTGGTTGGCCACAGGCCGGGCCTCTCCAGCCGTCACGCGGCAGAGATACACCGCAAAGGTGAGCCGCCGGTGGGTATAGGCATGGTCAAAGCGCAGTAGTTCCACACCCACGGCCACGGTCAAGCCCACCTCCTCTTGCAGTTCGCGCACCACGGTGTCGGCCATGGTCTCGCCGGGCTCCTGCTTGCCGCCGGGAAACTCCCAAAGACCACCCAGAAGCCCGTCGGGTTGGCGCTGGCCGATGAGCACCTTTCCCTGGCGGTCCAGCACAATGCCCACGCCAACCATGACGTGGGGAACGGGGGCGGAAGCCTGGCGCACAGGAAGCTGGTGCTGGATCCCCCGACTGTAGGCACGGCAATGGAGCCGCCAAGGGCAACGGTGACACAAGGGGGAACGGGGGCGGCAGACCAGGGCGCCCAGGTCCATGAGGGCCTGGTTGAAGTCTCGCGCCCCTCTGCCGTCCAGGAGCAGCTCAACCATGGTCCAGAGCAGGGGGGTGGCCTGCCGGGGCGGGGCCGGGAAGGCCAGAAGGCGCGACAGCACACGTTTTACGTTGCCGTCCAGAATGGGATCAGGAGTGTTGCCGGCCGTGGCGGCAATGGCGGCTGCCGTGGTGCGACCAATCCCGGGAAGCTGTTCAAGACCGGCGCGGTCCCTGGGGAGTGGGCGCCCGGCGGCGGCCAAGTCGGTGGCGACCCCATGGAGCCGCCGCGCCCGAGCGTAGTAGCCCAACCCTTGCCAGCAGTGGAGCACCTCCTGCCGGGATGCCGCCGCCAGGGACTCCAGATCCGGGAACCGTGACCGCCAACGGCGCCAGAAGGGGAGCGCCACCGTCAGTTGGGTTTGTTGGAGCATCACCTCCGCCACCCAGACGGGATAGGCGGGAAGCAGGTCGTCGGGGCCGGGCTGGCGGCCGTCCGGCAGCAATCGCCATGGCAAACCATGGCGTCCGTGGCGCCCCCACCAGCCCAGCAGGCTGGAGACCAGTTCAGGGGCAGCATGGCGCAGCCAGGCTTCCTGCCGTTGAGCAACTGCCTTGGACCATGGTTTGGGCAAAACCGCCAAAGCCAAGCCGAGCAACAGGCTAAAATTCTGCGCCATGGATCAGCCGCGGCGGATTGCCATTGCCCTGGGGGATCCCGCCGGAATCGGGGCGGAGGTGGCGCTGAAGGCCCTGGCCAACCGGCGGGTGCAGCAGGCGGTGGAGCCGGTGTTGTTCGGCTGCCGCCGCTGGCTTCTGGAGCAATACCGTGCCCTGCAAGACCAGGGGAATCCGTTGGCCGATCCTCGGGATCTGCACCTGGTGGACGTGCCGTTGGCGGAGCCGGTTCACCCTGGCCAGGCCACGGCAGCGGGTGGGGCCGCCAGTTTTGCCTGGTTGACCGCTGCCTGCCGTGCGGTGCTGGCGGGCCACTGCCAGGCCCTCGCCACCGCCCCCGTTGCCAAGCACTGCTGGCAGGCCGCCGGCCATGCTTATCCGGGGCAGACGGAGCGCTTGGCGCAGCTTGCGGGGGGCGTCAAGGCGTCCATGCTGTTCACTGCCCGCTCACCCCGGGGGGACTGGCGGCTCAACACCCTGCTGGCCACAACCCATCTTCCCCTCAAGCAGGCGGTGCAGACCCTGTCCCCAACCCTGGTGCAGCGGCAACTCACCGTGCTGGACCGTTTTTGTCGCCAATACCGCGCCCAGCCGGTGCTCAAGATTGCGGGTCTCAATCCCCATGCGGGGGAAGCCGGCCATCTGGGCAGCGAGGAGTGTGATTGGCTGGAGCCCTGCCTGGAGGAGTGGCGGGCACGGCGCCCCGACTGCACGGTTCTGGGGCCTGAACCCCCGGATGCCTGCTGGCTGGATGCGGGCCTGGCCTGGCGTGGTCATGGCCAGGCTGCCGACGGCTACCTGGCCCTCTACCACGACCAGGGATTGATCCCCACCAAGCTGATTGCCTTTGACGAAGCGGTCAACACCACCCTGGGGCTCCCGTTCATCCGCACCTCACCGGACCACGGCACGGCGTTTTCCCTGGCGGGTCAAGGATTGGCCAGGGAGGGGAGCATGGTGGCCGCCCTGCTGGCGGCGGCTGAGTTGCAGCCGTTGCCGCTATAAGGGCTTGAGGCGGAGCAAGGGCTGGTCAAACTCCACAGGCGTGCCGTTTTCCACCAGCACTTCCACCACCTCACCGGCAACATCCGCCTCAATCTCGTTCATCAGCTTCATGGCCTCCAGGATGCAAAGGGTCTGCCCCACTTGCACCCTGTCGCCCACGTCCACGAAGGGGGGTTCCTCGGGGGCCGGGGCACGATAAAACGTGCCCACCATGGGGGCCCGCACCTCGATCAGGTCTGATCGACCGGGAGGGGCGCTGGTTCTAGGGGTTGGTGGTGCCACAGGAGCCACGGGAGCCACTGCTGGAACCGCAGCGGGCTGGTCGCTTTGGTAGCGTCGCAGCTCCAGGCGAAAATCCTTGCCTTCCAGGATGAACTCCTGGATGTCGCTGCCGCCAAGAAGGGTGAGGAGATCCTTGAGTTGACTGTGATCAAGCTGCACGATCAGTGGGAGCGGATGAAGAAGTGGAGAGAAAACGGACCGTCAAGAGCGCTATTCCCTGCTCAGGTAGGTGTCGTTGCGGGTGTCGATTTTGATCCGCTCGCCGGTGCTGATGAACAGGGGCACGTTCACCTGTGCGCCGGTTTCCAGGACGGCGGGTTTGGTGCCGCCGGTGGCGGTGTCCCCCTTGACGCCGGGATCCGTTTGGGCCACTTCGAGGACCACGGTATTGGGCAACTCCACCTCCAGGGGTTTTCCGTTCCAGGACAAGATATTGACATCCATTCCCTCCTTCAGGTACTTGCACTGGCTGCCAATCTGCTGGGCAGTGAGGCGCATCTCCTCGAAGGAGTTCATGTCCATAAACACAAAGTCGTCCCCCTCCTTGTAGGTGTGCTGAAAGCCGGACTTCTCCAGCACCGCCTGGGGCACCATCTCCCCGGCCCGGAAGGTTTTCTCCACCACGTTTCCAGACACGACCGCCTTGAGCTTGGTGCGCACAAAGGCCGACCCCTTACCGGGTTTGACGTGGAGAAACTCAACAACACGCCAGACCTGGCCGTCAAGTTCAATGCTGGTGCCCGTACGGAAGTCGTTGCTGGAAATCATCCATCACCTGTCTTGAAGCACGGAGATTCTAAGAGGCGCCCGGCGCGGGTCCCGTGTGGCAGAGTTCCTCAGCAAGCATCCCGTGGCCAGCACTGCGGCCAGATCCCATGGCGTTTCCCGGCTTTACCCCTTGTTCCCCAAGGCTTCCAGGGCTTCAGCGCCGCCCATGGCGCTGGTGTTGGTCCCTGGTTCTGATCCTGGCGCTGCTGATCCCCCTTCCCCAGCCCGCTGCCGCTGCCCTGCCGGCAGGGGATCCCGTCACCGATCCCAGGGCCCTGTTGCGGGATGCGCTGCCCATGGATCAGCAACAACTACGGGACTTGCAGCACACCATGGAAGGCAGCAGCACCGAGCTGCGGGCCAAGCGCTGGAGTCGCCTGACGAAGCGGGCGCGGCGTCTGCAACGCCTTCTGAACAAGGGGGGACCGGTCATCAAGGCGGATGCCCGGCAGCAGGGGGTTGACGTCGAGGAACGACTTGAGCTGCTGGGGGACCTCCTCCCCCGCCTGGAGCAGGCGACAGTCCAGGAGGATCGCCCTGAGTTTTTGGCGGTTCGCGCCCGGATTCTGGACTGCCTCGGCTCCATGGAGGCGGACCTGGTGAACGGGTTCCCCTTCGCCGTTCCCAAGGAATACGACGCCCTGCCCCGCCTGCTGGGGCGGGCCCACGTGCGGCTCCACACCACGGCCGGCGACCTGCTCACGGTGGTGGACGGCTACAACGCCCCCCTGACCGCTGGCGCCTTTGTGGACCTGGTGCAGCGGGGATTCTACGACGGCCTGGATTTTAACCGGGCCGAGGCGTTTTACGTCCTGCAGACCGGTGATCCGGAGGGCGAGGCTGACGGATTTGTGGATCCTCGCACCCGTCAATTGCGCACCGTCCCCCTGGAAATCCGCGTTGCCAATGAGGAACAGCCCTTTTACAACCTCACCTTTGAAGATCTGGGGTTGTTCAAGGAGACCCCCGTGCTGCCCTTTTCCGCACGGGGCACCATGGGCTGGGCCCACTCCGGTTCTGCGGTTGACGACGGGTCGTCCCAATTTTTCTTCTTCTTGTTTGAGCCGGAACTGACTCCTGCAGGCCTCAACCTGATTGACGGACGGTTTGCCGCCTTCGGCTACGTGGTGGAGGGTGGGGACGTGCTTGATGAATTGACGTCTACGGATCGGATCCTTGAGGCCACGGTGGTCAGCGGAGCCGACAACCTGCAGGCCCATGGGTAAGGTTCGTTCCCCTTCCTTGGCGGAGTTGGGGGAGAGGGAACTGCTCAGGCGTCTGGAACGGTTTGCGCCACCGGGTCAGTTGGCCGACGATGCCGCCCTGCTGCCCTCCGTGCCTGGTGGTCGCCGTGGAGTCGTCAGCAGCGACGTGCTGGTGGAGGACCATCACTTTTCCAAAACCACCACCCCGCCCGAGTCCGTGGGCTGGCGGGCCGTGATGGCCAATGTTTCCGACCTGGCGGCCATGGGCGCGGATCAGGTGGTGGGCGTCACCGTGGGTCTGGGTTGCCCGGGATCCCTCCCCTGGCATTGGCTGGAGTCCGTCTATGGGGGCATGGCAAATGCCCTCCACTGCCATGGGGGGCATTTGCTGGGGGGGGACTGCGTGGGGAGTCCCATGGTGAGCCTGGCCATGACTGCCCTGGGGACCGTGGATCAGGAGCACCTCATCTGTCGCCGTGATGCCCGAGTGGGAGACTGGCTGGTTTGCAGCGGTCCCCACGGCCTCAGCAGCTACGGCTTGTCCCTGCTGCGCTCCGGGGTGGTGAATCCCGAGCCGGGGAGCCTCCAGGCCCGGGCCGTTGCGGCCCATCGCTATCCTCGAGCCCGGCTGGACGTTCCCCAGCGACTCCGGGCCAGTCAACCCCCCGGGACGCCCTGGCGCGTCGCCGGGACGGATAGCAGCGACGGCCTTGCCCAGGCCCTGCACCTGCTCTGCGGGGAGCAGGGCCTGGGGGGCCACGTGCATCGCCTTCCCCTTCCCGGGGCCCTGGCGGGCCTGCCTGACGGGGAGCGCCACTGCCTCTGGGGCGGGGAGGATTTTGAGCTGGTTCTGGCCCTGGAACCTGGCTGGGCCCAGGCACTTCTGGGGCGTGAACCGGGGTTCCGTCACTTGGGCACGGTGACTGCCGACAATCACCTGCTACTCAAGGACGCTCGGAACGGTCGGTTGCGTCCCTTCCCGCCGGGAAAGCCGTTTGACCATTTTGGCTTAAGGATGCCGATGGGGGCCAGGGATCAAGGGGACTCCAAGCCCCCCACAGCGGGAAAGAACACCGGTTAGGACACAAACGCAGGGTTCATCCGGCTGCGGGGGAAGGCTCCCACTTGCTGGCCACCACCTCCGCCAGGTCCACCACCCGCTGGCTGTAGCCCCACTCGTTGTCGTACCAGGCCACAACTTTGACCATGTTGTCCCCCATGGCCATGGTCAGGTCCTCGTCAAAGACGGCAGACTCGCTTGTGCCGGCGTAGTCACTGGAGACCAAAGGCAAGTCCCCGTACTTGATGATGCCCGCCATGCCGTTTTGGGACGCCTCCTTGACCGCGCCGTTCACCGCCGCCGCTGTCGTGGGGCGGGAGGACTCGAACACCAAGTCCACAACGGACACGTTGGGGGTGGGAACCCGCATGGCAATGCCGCTGAGCTTGCCCTTCACGACGGGATACACCAGAGCCACCGCCTTGGCCGCGCCGGTGGAGGTGGGCACGATGTTCATGGCTGCGGCCCGGGCCCGCCGCAGATCCCGATGGCTGGCATCCAGGATGCGCTGGTCCCCCGTGTAGCTGTGAATGGTGGTCATCAGACCCTTGTTCAAGCCGAAGCACTGATCCAGCACCTTGACCAGGGGGGCCATGCAGTTGGTGGTGCAACTGGCGTTGCTGATGATGGTGTAGTCACCATGACGGTACTCATGGTCGTTGACTCCAACCACGAAGGTGCCCACACCTGGACCCTTGCCGGGCGCCGTGATCAGCACTTTCCCGGCGCCAGCCTCCAGGTGCTTCTCGGCGCCTTCCTTGGTTACGAACACACCGGTGGACTCAATGACCAGGTCCACCCCCCACTCTCCCCAGGGCAGGTTGGAAGGGTTGCGGTCGGAATAGCACTTGATTGTCCTGCCGTTGACGATGATGACTCCCTCTCCGGAAGAGACTTGCGCATCCCGGATGCGGCCCAGCATGGAGTCGTAGGTCAGAAGATGGGCGTTGGTCTTGGGATCGGAGGTGTCGTTAATGCCAACCACCTCAAGACCCGTCTTGTCCCCACGACTTAACCAGCAACGCAGGAAGTTGCGGCCGATGCGGCCAAAGCCATTGATGGCGACTTTCAGTGTCATGAACAGGGCGGGCAGCGGAGGTGGGTTCGGCAGTGGATCATACAGAAGGCCCGTTAGCCTGTAGAAGGAACCAATCATCCCACCCAATGCCTCTGATGCCGCTGAACAAGAGAACAACGCTGGCGTCTCCCGGTGGTCTCCGCTTACCTTTAGGGCTGTAGGGGCGGGGCCATTGACACACACTCTTGATCCACGACGCCCTGTTCACTTTGTAGG
Source organism: Synechococcus sp. SB0662_bin_14 (assembly GCA_009840445.1). Lineage (GTDB taxonomy): Bacteria > Cyanobacteriota > Cyanobacteriia > PCC-6307 > Cyanobiaceae > Synechococcus_B. Next base: position 11,691 of record VXNS01000005.1, on the reverse strand, counting down.
GATCGGCGGTGCCGGCATGTCGGCTCTTGCGGAAGTCCTCATGGCTCGTGGGTTCCGTGTCGGTGGTTCGGATATCTGCAGTTCCAAGTCTGTCAATGCCCTGCGTCGCGCCGGCGCCGAGATCACCCTTCAGCAGGGTCCCAAGGTGGTTGAGGACCTGCGCAAAAACGCTCAACTCCCTCCTCTGGTGGTGGTGAGCTCCGCCATCAAGGAGGACAATCCGGAACTGGTGGCCATCCGCGCAGCGGGGGAGATGAAAGTGATTCATCGCTCCGACCTGCTGGCTGACCTCCTTGACGGCCATCCCCGCTCCATCGCGGTGGCTGGCGCCCACGGCAAAACCACCACCAGCACCATCCTCAGCACCCTCTTAATGGAGGTGGGCATGGATCCCACCGTGGTCGTTGGTGGAACGGTGCCCCGGTTTGGCAGCAACGGCCGTCACGGTTGCGGCGACGTGGCCGTGGTGGAGGCGGATGAGTCCGACGGAACCCTGGTGAAGTTCCGGCCCCGGATCGGGATCATCACCAACCTTGAACTGGATCACACGGACCACTACACCGACACCGGCCATCTGCTCGACACCATGGCGGAGTTTGGCGGCAACTGCCAAACCCTTCTCACCAACGGGGATTGCCCCTTACTGAGCCGGCACCTTCCAGGCACGAGGCAATGGTCCCTTGACCCAACAAGCTCTGCCCACTACCACTTCTTGGACGTCAGGTGCCTCGGTCGGTTCAGTGAGGCTGTTGTCCGTGCCGGTTCCGAACGCCTGGGTCCCGTGGTCCTTCCCTTGCCGGGCCTCCACAACCTGGCCAATCTGGCGGCGGCGCTGGCGGCGGCGCTGGAGATGGGAATCCCCTTCCCCGCACTGCAGAAGGCCTGTGAAGCCGTTCGTGCCCCTGGGCGCCGGTTCGAGTTTCACAGCGTTGTGGACGGGCGGCTGTTGGTGGACGACTACGCTCATCACCCCAGCGAAGTGGCCGCGACCCTCGCCATGGCCCGGCTCATGGTGGACGACGATGAATCCGGCCTGCCCGTGACGCCAAAACGGGTGGTGATTGCTTTTCAGCCCCATCGCCATAGCAGAACCAAGGAGTTTCTTCAGGGATTTGCGTCCAGTCTCGCCGCTGCGGACGCGGTGTTGCTGCTCCCCATCTACAGCGCCGGGGAAGAGTCCATTGCCGGAGTCGATCACGTGGCCCTGGCCGGGGCCATTGGCAACGCCGGGGGCACGGTGTATTGCTTTGACAGCCTGGAGCACCTGGCGCAGGAGTTGCACAGCCACACCCGGCCCGGTGACCTGGTGCTGACCATGGGAGCAGGCTCCATCAACCGGTTACCAGGTTTGGTGCGTTCCGCTGTTCCCGTTGCGGCGTAGACCATATGTCACCTGTCTCCCTTCCCGTTGACGTGCGGCCCGACCAGCCACTGGCCGACCTGACCAGTTGGAAGGTGGGAGGGACCGCCGAGTATCTGGCCCTGCCCCGCAGTGTGGACCAGTTGGCCAGCATGGTGCAATGGGCCGTGGCCATGGGATTGCCCGTTCATCCCATTGGGGCCGGGTCCAATCTGCTGGTCAGTGACGAGGGCGTGCAAGGACTGTCCCTTTGTCTGCGGCGTCTGCAGGGGTTCCAGCTTGAGCCAGCGACCGGGATCATCGAGGCCTACGCCGGCGAGCCTCTGCCGACCCTGGCCCGCAGGACTGCGCGAGCCGGTCTCCACGGTCTGGAATGGCTTGCGGGAATCCCGGGCACCATTGGTGGCGCCGTGGCCATGAATGCCGGCTGTCAAGGGACCTGTCTGGCGGAGCGGCTCGTTGATGTGGAGTTGCTGGACCCCGGCACGGGCAAGCGTTGGCGTTTGCGGGGGCAGGACATGGCCTTTGGCTATCGTCACAGCCTGTTGCAGGACATGGCGGCAGCCCAGGCGCCATGGATCGTGGTCTCCGCTCGCCTGCGCACCAGTCCTGGCCATACCTCCCAGAACCTTTTGGAGGTCATCAAAGCCAACCTGAGCCAGCGCAACAGAACTCAGCCCTGTAATCTACCCAGTGGGGGAAGTGTTTTCCGTAATCCTCTACCGCTGAAGGCGGGGCGGCTCATCGAAGTACTGGGCCTGAAGGGGGAGCGCCGGGGGCATGCGGAAATCTCGACGGTGCATGCCAATTTCATTGTCAACCGTGGCCGGGCTTTGGCCCAGCACGTCCAGGCCTTGATTTCCCTGGTGCAGGACCGTGTCGTGCGGGAGAAAGGCATCACGCTGCAAACGGAGATCAAGCACCTGGGCCGATTCGACCAATCCTTGCCTGATCCCTTAGGCTAAGGGAACTTTGGTCTGTGACAATGGCCGCCTTCGGGCTTCCCAATTTTTCCCAACTCACTGAAGCTTTCCAGAAGGCCCAGCAAATCCAGAAGGATGCGGTGCAGCTTCAGGAGGAGTTGGACGCCCTGGTTTTGGAGGGGTCCAGTGAAGACGGACGAGCACGGGTCACCATCTCCGGCAACCAGGTTCCCCAGGGGGTTGTTCTGGATCCCGGCTTGCTGGCGGAGGAGCCGCACGTGGTGGAAACCGCTGTCCTGGAGGCCATGCAGGCCGCCCACCAGCGCTCCACGGAAACCATGAAAGCCCGCATGGAAAAACTCACGGGAGGATTGGGGGACCTCAACATGCCCAACCTGCTGGGGGGGTGAGGCTGTTATCTCCCGGCATCCTGTTGGGCTAGGGGGAGAGGCGGGTGATCAGGACTGTTGCCTCCTGGGCAGAACGGATCTCCACGTCCACCTGCTGTCCGGCGTCGAGAAACTGATTCACCACACTCTCCAGGGGTTCACCGCAGTCCAGCTTGACCCGTAGCCCTTCACCCACCGCCAACTTCTCAAACGCCAACTGGCATCGAACAGCATTCAGAGGACAGGGAACGCCCCGCAGGTCCAAGCCAACGGCGTTGTCCATGGTGTTCGCGAACGGGGCTTAGAGAAAGTCCCCCAGTCTGCCGACCTTACTCTGGGCTTTTTTGTCCAACTGCTTGAGCAAGGTGCGGCCTTCGGGCGAGAGGCCGCTGGGAACGTCCTTTTCCTTGAGGGAAAACCTGCCTTTGGGAAGTCTCACCTTGACGGTCAGCAGATGGTCACCCCGCGCCACAGGGTTGCCCAGCTTGGGCACACCAAGGCCTGGCAGGGTGAGAACTTCGCCTGGCTGGGTGCCGGCCGGCAGCTCGATGGACTGATCGCCTTCCACGGTGGCCACCGTGATGGTATCGCCAAGAATGGCTTGCAGATAGCTCACCTCAGCGGTGGAGCGGATGGTGGTCCCTTCACGCTGGAACCTGGGATCGGACTCCACCCGCAGTTGCACAAACAGGTCTCCAGCCGGGCCACCCCGCTCTCCCGCATTCCCCTCGCCAGCGACCCGAAGCTGCTGGTCGGACTCCACGCCGCGAGGAATGGTGATGCGGAGTTTCTTAAGCACCTGGGTGGCGCCTTGGCCGTTGCAGGCGCCACAGCGATCCTCCGGCTTGATCAGTTGCCCCCTACCGCCACAGGCGGGACAGGTGGTCACCTGGGAAATCACGCCAAAGGGTGTGCGGCTGGCGCGACGAACCTGCCCCTGCCCCCCACAGGTGGCACAGGTGGTCAGACGTCTGCCAGGCTTGAGACCGTTACCCGAGCACGTGGTGCAGGTCTCCAGGTGGCGAATCGGCACTTCCCGGGTGGTGCCAAAAACGGCCTCGCGGAGGGAAATGGTCAGGTCCAGGCGAAGGTGGTCCCCTTGGGTTGGCCCTTGTCGACGCCGTGATCCTCTGCCGGTGGCTGCCCCACCACCGAAAAAGCTTTCAAAGATGTCGGCAAAGCCTCCCATGTCACCCATGTCGGGCATGCCGCCGGCCGCTCCGCCCACCCCCGCTTCACCAAACTGGTCGTAGCGGGATCGTTGTTCCGGGTCACTGAGCACTTCGTAGGCCCGGCCGATCTCCTTGAATCGTTCCTCGGCCCCCGGTTCCCTGTTGACGTCGGGGTGATACTGACGGGCCAAGCGCCGGTAGGCACGTTTAAGGGTGTCCTGGTCGGCGTTCCTGCTGACGTTCAAAAGGTCGTAGTAGTCGGCCATGCAGAGGGCTTTACCGCTTCAACAACTGGCTTCCCAGCTTAACCCGAGTTTTGGATAAGAGGAGGCGAGGGTAAGGTCCTCTTGCGGTGGTTGGGGGCTGTGGTCAGCCTGCTGAGGAGAGGGGAGAAGGGGGACGTGTCTCGAAGGTGGTGGACCTCAGCCAGGCCGGGGGCAAGGGCAGGCCTTCCTGTGGACTTTGCCCCCGCCATGGCCAAACGGCTCACGGTGGCTAAGACAGACTGCCCTCCACAAACCGAGGAATTACATACCTAATGTTGACCGACTAGCGCTTGCCTTTGAGCAGCCACTTCTTCCCCGTCTTCAACAGTTGCCTCCCTGATGCGGTCACCATGGCTCCGAGGGTGCCACCGATCACAGTGTAGGCCCTGGGATCTGGATTGCGCCAAACCACTGCAATAAGCGCTATCAGTGACAGAAGAAAAACATACCAGTCACGATTTTGCATCCAATGCCGATGCCGCAACTCTCGATCTTTGCGATCTTCAGCCCGTGCCTGTCGCCACGTGGGCAACCCACTCAAATCGTCCACAGGTCAACGGACCTGGACAGTGGAGACATTGCCATCAGGAAATTTGATGAACAATTCCCCACCACCTCGATCCAGCAGTTGCCCCTTGACGCGGTAATACAGGTCCATGCCGTAGGCAAAGACGTGACGTTGATCACCGCCGATGCGCTCAGCCATTGCTTTCATCTGGGCGTCCTGTTCAGGAGTCAGCCCCACGTCGTAGTAAATTCGTTCTGAATCCTTGGTGGTCATGGGTGGGCTCCTGATGAATGCATGATAGTGGGATGGGGGCAGCCAATGCGTGGCTGATGCAGCATCATGACGTTTCTTGCTCGAACCTGTAGCGGCAATGCGGAACAATCCACACATTCAGAACCCCTTGGCTGGCGTGGTGGAAGTGGATGAGGCCTGTCTAGGGGGCAAGGAGCGCAACAAGCACCATGACAGCGGATCGGCTGGGGCGGCAATGGGCAGGCATTTTGGTGAAGGAGCGGATTGTTGCAGAGCCCCCTATGGGCTGGCCCCGTTGCCCTGGATACCCCACCCAAGCGCACAGACCTGGGAGACCTGCCTAACCAACCCGAGTTTTGGATAAGAGGGGCGAGGGCAAGGTCCTCTCGCGACGGTCGTCGGCAGGGTGAGGGCTTCCCGGTGCCCGGCTTCAGGATGGGCTCGGGCCAGAGCAGCGAACGGCGCTCCCGGGCGCCGGGAGCCTGTCAAACCCGAATCCGGCATAGGGAGACCCGAGGGAGACCGCCCTTGCGCTGGCTTGGGGCTTTCATGAAAAGCCAGTTGTGGAAAGGGTTGACAGGGACCGGTCCGTGCTCGGGTGGGGAAACGGCGACTTTTTGTGGTCCCCTTATCCGGAACCGGGGGTTAGCACAAGCAACGGGGATGGCTATAAAATTCCTGTCAACTGCCCGGCTCAGGCCGCACCTCCCCCCCATGCCCTGCTTCACAAAAAGGAACACTACCCCCCCCCCCCGGGGGGCGGGGGGGGGGGGGGCCCGCGGGGGGGGGTGTGCAAGGCGACCAGCACGGGCGGGGAGGTATTACCAAAGGGCCGCGCCC
>VXNS01000005.1:0-5971 GCA_009840445.1 Synechococcus sp. SB0662_bin_14 | reverse complement strand
TAGCAAACTCAATGGGGTTGGATATAAATTTCCTTTCAACTGGACGTGTCGGGCCGCACACCCCCCCCATGCCATGCTAAACAAAAAGTAAAAAAAACCCCCCCCCCGAAGGGCGAGGGGGGCTGGACGACCGGCGGGGGGCTTTGACCATGGCTCCCTCCAGGGGTGAGGAGGCTTGAACGTGGAGCACTCCAGAAGAGGGGGGACAATCCCAGGCCGAGGGCAAGGGCAGGCCTTCCTGCGGGCTTTGCCCGCGCCGTGGCCAAACGCTCACGGTGGCTCAGACAGACTGCCGGCGGGCGGATTCGCCCCTGCTGGAACAGAACAGATACAGGAAGACCGCAACCAACAGAAAACAAACCATGAAACAAACCATTCCCCCGCCGAGCCCCCATCCGCTAGTGGTGTTGCTAGAATCGGCTCGGCGGCTCGGCGGCTCGGCGGCTCGGCGGCTCGGCGGCACTGTTCCCCTATTCAACTTCTTCCCCAGACTTCTCCCCCAAGGGGATTGCCCCTGCCAGCGCCCTACGGCTGCTGCCGCTGCTGCTAACCTGCTGGGCCTTCCAGGCCAAGGCCCAGACCCCCACCTTCACCTACACGCCAACGGAGATCTACGAGGGGGAGACCCGCACCTTCGTCCTGACCACGGATGCCAGTGATCTCGGATATGGGGGATACTTTGCCATTGTCAAAAGCACGTCAGCAACGCACAACACCGACTACACCATCACCAGCATCGGCGACGATTCGTCAGAACAGACAGGCACATCTGGTCGAGCGTACTTTCCCGACGGCCCTGACTGCACCAATTCCGCTCCCTGCTACGACTACTCTCCATCCACCGAGGCGGACGATACGTATGACATCATCATCGCCGCCACGAAGGACAACACCTCCGATAACGACGAGACCATCACCATCTATTGGTTAGACCAGCTGACCTCCAGCCTCATCGGCACCATAACGATCACCATCAAGGACGGCCAGCGGCCTACTATCACGGTATCAGAAAGCACGTTGGCGTTGACGGAGGGAGGGGCGGTGAAGACCTATACGGTGAAGCTCAATACGGATCCGGGGGCCAGAAATACGGCAACGGTGTCCGCCACCTCGGCGGACACCACCGCGGTAACGGTGAGTCCGGCATCGCTGCAGTTCACCGGGGGCAGCAGCGGCACCTGGAAGACGGCCAAGACCTTCACGGTGACCGCCATCCCCGACGCGGACGTGGTCAACGAGAGCGTGGTCATCAGCAATACGGTGAGTGGTTATACGGGTGTAACGAGCGTGCCGGACGTGGCGGTGAGCGTCACCGATGCGGGCCACGGGGTGGCGGTGTCGGAGAGTGCGCTCACCCTGTCCGAGGCCCACGGGGGGAAAACCTACACGGTGCGGCTGAAGAGCCCCCCCGGTTCCGGCAACGTGGTGATCGGGGTGACCAGCGACCAGACCACCCGGGCCGGGGTGCTCCCCACCTCCCTCACCTTCGACAGCACCAACTGGAGCAGTCCCCAAACGGTGACGGTGCGGGGCAACTACAACAACGGCGCGGCCACCGTCTCCCACCGGGTCACCAGCACGGGGGACAACACCAACTACCCCACCACCCTCACCATTCCCAGTGTGGCGGTGACGGTGACGGACGCCCCGGACATGGAAATCTCCTCCTCTACAGCGGAGTTCAGCCACGTGAACGAAGGGGCCACCATCACCTACACCCTCACCATTGATACGCCCCCGTCGGAGGCTGTGACCGTGGCCGTGCTACTGACAGAAGAGAGGGGCGAGAATCAGCAATTTCTGGTGGGGTCGCACAGGCAATTTGTCCGGGAAGTGACGATGCCAGCCAACCAGACCCTGGTCACCTTCAACGTAATCCCCACAGAGGACACCACGGACGAGACAAACGGCCAGATCAAAGCGGAAATTCGTGAACGGAGAAACGCTGCCGTCAATGTCCTGACCGACTTCGGTTACGAGCGGGGCAGCAATTATGATTGGGACAACATCAATATCCTGGACAACGACGCCACGAGCGTCACCCTGGCCCGCTCAGGCTCGGGAGCCATTGCGGAGAACGGTGGCACGGAGACCGTCACGGTGACCCTGGGGCGGCGGCTGTACGCCGCATGGGGCAGCGGTAGCATCCTGAACGGGGAGGAGGTGATCGTGCCCTTGACGGTGACCGGCAGCGGCATCACCTCGAGTGATTACACCCTGGCCCTGTCCTCGGACACCAGTTTGAACGACGGGGTGGACCTGATCACCACCGGCTCCAGCAGCGCCGCCCAACCGGCGGTGCGCTTCCGTGGCCACGCCACCGATACGGTGCAGGTGGCAACGCTGATCCTGACGGCCACCAACGACAGCGTGGACGAGGGCTCCTCGGAAACCCTGGCCCTGGGCTTCAGTTCCACCAACAACCGGCTGGTGATAAGCAATCTGGACACAACTCTCACCGGCGCCAATCTCATCACCAACACGGGTGGCACCACCACCTCCGGCGCCCCCACGGTGGAGATCACCGACGACGACGAAGCGGGGACGGTGTTTGATCCCACGGCGTTGACGGTGCTGGAGGGGGGCAGCGGCACCTACTCGGTGAAGCTGTCCCAAGCCCCCACCACGGGCAACACCACCACGGTGACGGTCAGCACGGATCCCTCCAGCTCGGACCTGACCATCGACACCGACGGCACCATGAACGGCAACCAGTCCACCCTGGAGTTCAGCGACAGCGACTGGAACAGCACCCAGACGGTGAGCGTGTCGGCCGGGGAGGACATGGACACCACCAACGACGTGGTGACCCTGAAGCACGCCCTCTCCGGGGGCGGATTCTCCGGCACCGGCAACCTGGTGGTCACCGTGGACGACAACGACGGCGCCACGGTCACCCTGGCCACGGGCGCCACCTTCATCGCCGAGTCCGGCGCCAACAACAAAACCGACGTGACCATCACCCTGGGGCAGGACCTGCTGGCGGGGGAGAGGGTGACGGTGCCCCTGAGCGTGACCGGCGCCACGGTGGCCACCCACTACACCCTGGGGCTGAAAACCGGCGCAACCCTCAACACCGGCGTCACCGTCGACACCACCACCAGCCCCTACACCACCCAGAATCCGGCGGTGATCTTCGAGGGGGCCGGCGCCCGCACCGCCACCCTGGAACTGGTGGCGGTGAACAACAGCGACACCACGGCCCGCACCGTCACCATTGCCTACGGCACCGGCGCCTCCGCCCCTTCGGGCAACACCCGGGTGGGCACCCTCACCTTGTCCGGCAGCCCCAAGGCGGTGCTCATCCCCGACGACGACAGCACCCCCACCGTCTCCATCGCCACGGCTTCCGGGGCGGTGACCGAGGGCACGGCCGTCACCTTCACGGTGAGCCTGTCGGCCGCCCAGGCGGAAAGCCTGAACGCCCTGGTGGCGGTGAGCGAGGACGGGGACTTCTCCACCACCGCCACACCGTTCACCCGTCTCATGGCAATCCCGGCGGGGCAGACCAGCGCCACCCTGGTGGTGGCCACCACGGGGGACAGCACCGACGAACCGGACGGCTCCATCACCGCCACCCTGGGGGGCAGCACCGAGTACAGCATATCCAGCAGCGCCGGCAGCGCCAGCCGTGAGGTCTACGACGACGACGGCGGCCCCACGGTCATCATCAAGCCCAAGGCCACGGCGGCGGTGACGGAGGGGACGGGGGCGGTGTTCACCGTGAGCCGCAACCCCTCCTCCAGTTCGGCCCTGACGGTGGATCTGGACGTGGACGACGCCGCCCACAGCGATTTCGTGGCCAGCGGGGACGAGGGCAGCCAGACCGTCTCCATCCCCGCCAACACCGCCTCGGTGGATTACACCGTCTCCACCAGCACCGACCTGGTGGACGAACCCAACGGCTCGGTGACGGTGACCGTAACGGCGGACAGCAACTACCAGGTGGGCTCCCCCGCCTCCGCCTCCCGCCAGGTGAACGACGACGACGCCACCACCGTCACCCTCACGGGGGACGCGACCGCGGTGGTGGAAGGGGACACCAAGGAGTTCACCATAGAGATCGGGCGCGGGATGCGCAAGGGGGAAATAGTTAGTTTGAGTACACTAAATTCTGTTGGCACGACAGATTATGGAGCCACTGGAGACTACAGTATAGCGTGCCAAAATCCGTTACCGGCTAACATCATCTGCGTCGTAGGATTTACAGGAATAGTTACTATCAGGTTTCAGGGTCCGGAAAGAGGGGCATCGCCCACTTCGCTTACTCTTACGTTGACGACTCGTTCGGACAACATGCCGGACGATGGTGAGGTGGTGAATATCGGGTTAGCTCCTCCGTCTACCCTAGGCCTCGGCGGCGGCGCCACGGTAACCGACAACTTCGGTCAGTTCACCATCAACGATCTGGTGACCGTCACCCCCGCCACCCTGTCCCTGACGGAGGGGGGCGCCGCGGGCACTTATACCGCCAAGCTGAACAAGGATCCGGGCAACGGCAACACTGTGACCGTCACCCCCACCTCCAGTGATACCACTGCGGTGACCGTGGCCCCCAACGCGCTGCGGTTCACCGGCGGCGGCAGCGGCAACTGGGCCACAGCCCAGACCTTCACCGCCACCGCCATTTCCGATGCGGACGTTACCAGCGAGAGCGGCGTCACCATCAGCCACGCGGTGGGGGGCTACACGGGGGTCACCAGCGCCACGCCGGTGGCCGTCACCGTCACCGATGCGGGCCACGGGGTGGCGGTGTCGGAAACCACCCTCACCCTGAAGGAAAACATGGAGGAAGGCAAGTACACGGTGCGGCTGAAGAGCCGGCCCTCCGCCGGCACCGTCACCATCGAAGTGGTCAGTTCCACCGCGGCCAAAGCCACCGTGAGCCCCGCCTCCCTGGCCTTCGACACCACCAACTGGAGCACGCCCCAAACCGTGACGGTAACGGGCGTAGCGGACGGCAGCGCCAACATTGTCCACTCGGTCACCGCCACGGGGGACAGCACCAACTATCCCGCCATCACCCTCTCCATTCCCAGTGTGGCGGTGACGGTAACGGCCCTGCCGGAGGTGAAGATCACCACCGCCCAGAGCAGTGTGGTGGAAGGTACGACCCTCACCTACACGGTGAACGTCACCCCGTCCCAGAGCTCGGCCCTGACGGTGAACCTGAGCGTGACGGAAGACGCCACCGATGCGGGGGACATGGTGTCCGCCAGCAACGAGGGCACGGACAAGACCGTGGAGATCGCCGCCAACGCCACCTCCGCCACCTACACCGTGGCCACGGACGGGGACACCACCGATGAAGCCAACTCCAGCCTGACCGTAGCGCTGCGGCCCGGCAGCGCTTACAAGCGGGTGAGCGGCTCCAGCACCGTCACCTCCGCAATTACCGACAACGACGCCACCACCGTCACCCTCACCGGTGATACGGGGGCGCTGGGGGAGGGGGCAGACAAGGACTTCACCCTGTCCATCGGCCGGGGTCTGGTGAGCGGGGAGGTGCTGTCCATCCCCCTCAGCTTCAGCGGCACGGCCGCCCGAGGCGCCACTGCCGACTACACCATGGCCTGTGAAAGCCCCCTGCCCACGGGCGTCGCCTGCTCCAACCTGAACAGCGGCACGTTGACGGTGGTGTTCACCGGCCCCAATTCAGGGGCAACGGCCACCGAGATCACCCTCACCCTCACCGCCCGGGACGACGGCGCCTCAGACAGTGACGAGACCGTGAACGTGGGGGTGGGCACCCCCACCGCCACCAGCCTGGCGGGCGGCGTCGGCACCCCCACCGATAATTTCGGGGAGTTCATCATCAACGAAGACGGGGTGACCGTCACCCCCGTCACCCTGGCCTTGACGGAAGGGGGCGCTGCGGGCACCTACACCGCCAAGCCCAACAAGGATCCGGGGGGCGGCACCACCGTGGTGGTGACCCCCACCTCGGCCGACACCACCGCCGTGACCGTGA
>VXNS01000069.1 GCA_009840445.1 Synechococcus sp. SB0662_bin_14 | reverse complement strand
CGCTGGCTTCAGACACCACCTCCTACCGCATCCTCTGGGCTTTGAGGCCCTATGCCGACCAACCTGGTCACACTGCTGAGGACTGGGAACTGTCCCTGGAGGCCGAACGGCAGCAACGCTCCTCCGCAGACACCCCCGTGGACCATTCCCTCGGAATCAACTTCTCCCTCCTCTTCTGAAATCCCCAAGGAGGGGGAGCTTCGAGCTCTTGAGCGTCACACCTCCATCAGCCAACGGGGCTTGAAGCCCAGCAACCACCCCATGGTGGAGGCGCCCTTCAGGGATTAATCATCAAAGCGAGCGGAGTTGTCCCGCTCATTCTCGGGCCTGGGTTTGGGCTCTCGGACCGGGGCTGTGGCCTGGCTCTGATTGAGCGGCTTGCCCTGGGGTGGCAAAGGGGCACGGGGTACGGATCGGGCCAGCTTCAAGTTTGGATCCTGGTCAAAGGGTTCAGGATGCACCACTGGCCGCCGCTGGCGACGGGCCACAAGGGGGCGCTCGGGGCGGTCATTCGTTCGTCCACTCGCTGGTCTGGTGCGGGGGCTGGCGCCGCGCTGTTGCGGCTGGGAAGCAGGGCGCTGACCACGGGGCTGTGGACGGGGTGCGGGGAGCCGCTCTTCGGACGGCTCAAGCTGGGCACGGGGTGACAGTCCACGCCCGGCGGGTCGTTCCGGGCGCTGGGGGCGCAGGCTGGGGGTAGCCATGGGGTCACGACCATGGCGGCCGGGGCGTCCTCCACTTGGGGATGGCGGGGTGTCACTATCCCAACTTTGCCTTGCGGCCACCTGTCTTGCGGGCAATGGGGGGGCTTCGCTCCACTCTGGTGGCTCCTCTTCAGGGGGGCGACGGACAGGCCGACGGGAGGAGGCCTGATCCCAGTCAGCAGCCGCCAACGCACGGCGGCCCCTGGAGGGTTGCCGCTCCAAGGTGTCCCATTCGTCCAATCCGGAGCCAAGGGGCGCAACACGGGGTCGCGGCTCATCCCCTTCCAGGTCGTCCATGAACTCGCTGCGCCGCGCCTGCTCCGCGGTCACCCCCCGCAGACGCACGCTCTCATAGACGAAGAACACCGTCGTGGTGGCCAGGAGGAACTGGCTGAACTGCAAGATGGGATCCAGACGCCAGCCCTGGAAAAAGAGAATGCCCCCGCAGAGCAGACCGACGGCGGCAAAGAAAACGTCCGTGTCGCGAGACAGGGCAGGCTTATAGGTGCGCAAGGAAAACAACAGCGCGCCACCCAACATCAGCACGATGCCGACGATGCTGACCCAGTTGAGGGACGTGTTGACCATGAGGACCTCAGCCGGGGTGAGGAGTTACTCCCCAAAGTAGGTGATTGGGCCGGGCAACGGGCAAGGGTGGGCGGGGCCAGGCATCAGTTGCGGCTGACCTTGTCCGCCTGGCTCACAAAGAGCAACGCCGCCGTGATGGGGATCACAACGATTACGGCGCCCCAAACCAGGCTGCTCAGAAACGCTGAAAGGGAGGGAGTCACGAAGGCTAAGGCTCGACTTTCCGCCAGTGTAAAGGAGCCTGCGACGCCTGGGCCGGAGTTGTTAAAGACTGAAGATCTTGAAGAGAAAGTCATCATGTGCGGCTCGCCAAACGCGAGTCAGTCACTCCAGGCAAGTTGGTTGGGTCAGCAGCGCCAGCCATTCACTTGGTCCAGGGGGAACAGCAGGCATGGAAAGCGAATCCGCTTAGGGGGCAATTTTACAGGGCCTGTGACAGGTTGCAGACTTTGGGAGTTGAAACCCCAGTGTTCAGGAGGCTTCTGCCGACGGTGCAACAGGGATTTCAAAGGCCCTTTGCAGCCCCGGCCTCCTCCAGCCGCAACCGTAGCCGCTGGGCCCAACCCTCCATCCAGCCCAGATCCGCGGTGTTAAAACAGCGGGGACTGGCGCCAGCCACCACCACCAGCCCCCGGGGACCCAGGGGTTCCAACACCACGGCAGGGGTGCCCTCGGGTAGATAGGTGAATTCCCGGCGGGCGGGGAAGAGCTTCAGGTTCACCAGATAGAGGCGCTGTTGACCGCTGAGCACCCGCTGCACCAGGGGACCCTCCTGATAGGGCTTCCCCGTGAGCAGGCCACGGCTTAACAGCAGCCGCTGGTTCCAGATGCAGTGGACGGCCACCGCGGCCGTGTTCAACAGCACCATCTTCGACCCCCACCCCAGTTCCTCCCGCACCCCGTCAGCCAACCCCTCCGCCACGTGCAATCCCTGCTCCCCGCCGAGGGCCAACGGTTGTTGCGCCGTGGGATCCACCCGGGTCCAGTTGAGCCCCACCAGCATCAGCCCCACCGCCATCAGCGAGCCCACCACGTCGGCACGCCCCAGGCTCACATGGGCCGGGCTGCCCCCTGCTGTCAGGTGGTTCAACGCCAGGGCCAGGGCGCCGACGCTGCCGGTGAACAGACTGAGGCGGGCGCCTGTGGTCATGGATTGCTGACACCAAGGGAGTCCACCATGACAGTCCAGGGCCGGCGCTGCTGAAATGTGACTACCGACCACGACTCCCATGAAGACCGGCACAGCCTTTGCCGCCATTGCCCTTGCCGCTGTAGCCTCCGACGGCGTTTGTACCCGGGAGGAGGCCCGGGCCTTGCGACGGGAACTGGAGTTCCGCTATCCCTACACCCACATGGACGAAAGCGCCATGGGAACCCTGTTTGACCAGTTGTTGCGGCGCATTCGCGAGGACGGCCATGGGGAACTGCTGACGGAGGCCGCCGGCGCCCTCGACCACCAGCAGCAACTGACGGCCTTCGCCGTGGCCTGCAACCTGGTGAGGAGCGATTACCGCACCACCCCCGAGGAGGAGGCGTTTCTGGAGGACCTGGCCCGGGCCATGGACCTCGATGCCGCTGACCGCAAGACCATCCCCCATGTGTTGACCATTCTATACCGCGACGCCCTGCAGCCCCACCTCGCCAGCGCGGGAACGGCAGGATGACGGGGTAGAGTGACGGAATCGTGATGGGATGGCTCTGGGGACTGTTTCTGCTGGGTCTGGTGGTGCTGGCGCCCCCCTCCATGGCCCTGACAGCCGCTGACTTCCCGTCCGCTCCCCCCGTGCAGGAGCGGGTCGTGGATCAAGCGGAGGTGTTCAGTCGTGCCGCAGCCGGGGAGTTGAACCGCCACCTGTCCGACTTGACCACCTACGGCGTGGAAGCCAATCTGGTCACCTTGGGGCGCGTGGACTACGGCAGCACCCCCACCGCCGTGGCAACGGATCTGTTGGAGGGCTGGCAACACCAGGACCCCCAGGAGCGGTTGGTGGCCCTGGTGGAAACCAGGACAGGCCAGGTGGCCGTTGTGGCCAGCCCCGCCCTGGCCAAGCGCCTTCCCCCCAGCCTGCTGGACAGCACTGCGGAGGACACCATGGCCGGTCAACTGCGACGTGGTGAAGGGTATCGCCTCATCATGTTGCGGGGCATCCAGCGGCTGGACACCGTTTTGGCCGGCGGGAAGGATCCCGGGCCGCCGGTGCTGGAGGCGGCCATGCCCGCTGCCCGCTCCAACGTGCCCAGCCATGAGGAGACCTCCGCCAGCAACGCCTTGACCTGGGTGGCGGTGTTGCTGGGCCTGGGGACGGTCATTCCCATGCTCACTTGGTGGGTGTTTTCCCGCTGATGCCTCCTGCGTTGCCATGGCCTTGAACCGCTGGCTCGGACGTGTGGTGGTGAGCCAGGGCAGGGGGGGGAGCCTGTGGCGGCTGGAGGTGGCCGCTGCTGCTGCGCTGCGGATTCAGACCATTGAGCTGCGGCATTTCCAGGGGGATTTGGCCCGCTTTGACCAGGAGCCTGACTTCAACAGCGGCAGGCTGGCCATGGTGGCCAGGCAGTTTCGGCAGGCCATGGCCGTCTGTAAACGGGAGTTGCCCGCGTTACAGGCCTGTCGCGGCGCCTTCACCCCGGAGCAGTTGCAGCAGTTGCAACTGGTGGAGGACGTGGTGGAGGCTTACCGTCAGCCGGGATCCGGGAACGCCGGTCGTGATTCGGGCCTCAGCCAGGCGCCCGAAGTGGTGCCCCGCAGTCTGTTGGGCTTCTTTTCCCGGATACGGAATCGTCTTGCACCCGGTGGCGAAGCCGCCACGGTGGAGGGATTTCGGCGACGACGGGATTCCACGCTGGTCTCCCTGCGGATCCTGCTGTTGCTGGTGGTGGTGCCCCTGTTGTTTCAGCAGTTCAGCCGCGCCCTGGTGGTGGGTCCCCTGGTGAACCGCATTGCCCCGGCTGTTCCCGTGATCATGTACACCCGGGGGAAGCTGGAGGAGCGGGCCGTGGAGAAATTGCGCATCTACAAGGAGGAACTGGAATTTGAGGCCTTGCTGCGGGGGGAGGCGGTGCCGTCCATTGAGGACATGCAATCCAGCCTGCGCCAAAAGGCCGATGAACTGCAAGCGGAGAACGCCCGGGAGAGCACCACCGCCATCAAGAATCTTCTGTCGGACGGGTTTGGCGTGGTGGGATTTGCCTTGGTCTGCCTGCTGTGCCGGGAAGAACTACGGGTGCTGCGCAGCTTTTTTGACGAGGTTGTGTATGGCTTGAGCGATAGCGCCAAGGCCTTTGTGATTATCCTGTTCACGGACATGTTTGTCGGTTATCATAGTCCCGAGGGGTGGAATGTTTTGCTACAGGGCATCGCCGAGCATCTGGGGTTGCCGCCCAACCCAGGTTTTATTGGTTTATTTGTGGCAACGTTTCCGGTGATTCTGGCCACAATTTTCAAGTATTGGATTTTCCGCTATCTCAACCGTGTCTCCCCCTCGTCCGTGGCCACACTGCGGAACATGAACGGTGGGGGATAATGGATCACGTGGACAAGACGTCGTTGCACGGACCATCGTTGGGCAACGGCCCAGCCGGACACGGGGTTCTGGTGCTGGGGGGCAGCGGCAGCGGCAAGAGCCGGTGGGCTGAACACTTGGCATCTACCTTGGCGTCTACTGGGGCGTCCACCTCTCGGCAGCCGGTGTTGTACGTGGCCACCGGTGACGCCACGTTGGCGGATGCCGATTGGCAGCAGCGTCTCCAACGGCACCGCCGCCGCCGCCCAGCCAACTGGCAGACCCGGGAGTGTGGCGCCGCCTTGCCGGAAGCCCTCGCCGCTACGGAGACGGCACCGCTACGGCTGGTGGACGCCCTGGGCAGTTGGGTCAGCACCCTGCTGGACCTGGAGGAGCCTGCTTGGCAAGCACGGGTTGAGCGGCTGCTGACCTGCATCCCCCCCCAGCAAGGCTGCACCATCCTGGTGAGTGACGAGGTGTCCTGGGGGGTGGTTCCCGCCCTGGCCAGCGGCTACCGCTTCCGGGAGCGACTGGCCCGCCTCAACCGCCGCGTGGCCCAGCGCTGCCGGAACCATTGGCTGGTGGTGGCCGGCCGTGCCGTGGACTTGACCCGGTGGTCCCAGCCGGTTCCCGATTGCCAAGCTTAAACAAGCCATGGCCAACGCTTAGGTTCACCACCATGAAACCTTGATGCTGCCCATGGAAAGAGCCCATAGGCTCCGACATGGTGTGACATCGCTGTCCTCAGCGGCTGACCAGCATGTCCGAACTTGATTTTGATGGTGTCGTCTCGCGCCGAACCGTGCTTCTGGGGGGTGCAGCGTTTGGGGTGGCCGCTTTTGCCGATGCGGCGCTGCCTGCCAAGGCCGAAGCGGGCGCCATGGAGTTTGCGCCCGTCAGCGCCAACCAGGAGGACACCATCACCCTGCCCGATGGATACACTTGGCACGTGGTGGCGTCCTGGGGGGATCCCCTGTGGTCCAGCGGCAACGCCTTTGATCCGGCCTCCCGGGGAACGGCGGCATCCCAGGCCATGGCCTTGGGGGACAACAATGACGGCATGAGTTGCTTCGCCGTGGGCAACCGCACCGTATTGGCAGTCAACAACGAATATACAAATCGCAAGATCATCTGGGGCAATCGCACCTCGGGAAGTTACGAGACTGACGATGACGTGCGCAAGGGGATGAATGCCCACGGGGTCAGCGTGATGGAAATCCGCCGCGATGCCCGGGGCTGGCGAGTGGTGAAGGATTCTCCTTTGAATCGCCGCATCACCCTGGAGTCCCCCATGGACATCACCGGTCCCGGTCGCGGCCATGACCTGCTCAAAACCCGGGAGGATCCCCAGGCTGCGCTGGTCCTGGGCACCTTCAACAACTGTGGCAACGGTCGTACCCCCTGGGGTACCTACCTCACCTGTGAGGAAAATTTCCACAGCTATTTCCATAGTCCCTCCAACCCGGACTGGACACCCACAGACGCCCTGAAGCGCTACGGCTTCAAGGCCAGCAACGACCGCTACGGCTGGGCCACGGTGGCGGAGCGGTTTGACCTGGCCTTGGAACCCAACGAACCCAACCGTTGTGGCTACATCGTGGAGATTGATCCGGGCAATCCCGCGTCCCGCCCCCGCAAACACACCGCCATGGGGCGTTTCAAGCACGAGAATTGCGAGATGGTGATTGCCCGTGACGGGCATATCGTGGCCTATATGGGAGACGACGAACGGGGGGAACACCTGTACAGGTTTGTGTCCAGCGGCGCCTATCGCCCCGGCATGGACAACCCCCTCCAGCCTGCTGGAGGACGGCAACCTCTACGCTGCCCGCTTCGACGACAACGGCACAGGCGTCTGGCTGGCGCTGACGCCAGAGGCTACCGGCATGGACAAGGCGGAAATCTGCATCAACACCCGCCTGGCGGCAACGGCCGTAGGAGCCACCACCATGGACCGGCCCGAGTGGGTGGCGGCCAATCCCAACGTTGCCGAAGCCTATTGCTGCCTGACCAACAACAAAAATCGGGGGCAGAGCGGTCAGCCTGTGAACGGGGTCAACCCCAGGTCCAGGAACCAGTATGGGCAAATCGTCCGTTGGATTCCTGGCCAGCGCAATCACGCCAGTCAGGACTTCACCTGGGATCTTTTTGTCATGGCAGGCAACCCCGTCGTTTATCGTGACGCCTATTCCGGTTCCAGCAACATCACTCCGGATAATATGTTCAACTCCCCGGACGGCCTGGCCTTCGACAGCCAGGGACGGCTGTGGATCCAGACGGACGGCAACACCAGCAACGCCGGTGATTTTGCCGGGATGGGTAACAACCAGATGCTGCTGGCGGATGCCGGAAGCGGCGCCATCCGCCGCTTCCTGGTGGGTCCCAAGGAATGCGAGGTGACCGGCATCACCTGGAGCCCCGACCGCAAGACCATGTTTGTGGGCATCCAGCACCCCGGCGAGCGCAATCCCCACACCTGCCATTTTCCGGGTGGCGGCGCCAGCGTACCCCGCTCCAGCATTATTGCTATTGAAAAAGCCGGTTGGTTCGGGCGGGATCGAGCGATCATTGGCTAGGTCATTGGCTAACCTTCAACGGCGCTTGGCGCCCGACTCCAGATAGGTGCTCTGCCTCAGGCTCTCTTCCACGTGGGTCACGAGCCGGTGGGCATCGGGGATGGTGAGGTTGCCTGCCGCAATGGCGGCCTCACTGTCCCGCCTCAGGCGCTCCACAAGGCTGCGGGGATCATGGCCCATGGCCGTGAGCACGTCGGACGTGGTGCTGCCCGGCTCCACCTGCTCCACCTGGTAGCCTCCCTCGGATCCCAAACGGATATGCACCGCGTTGGTGCGGCCAAACAGGTTATGGAGGTTCCCCATGATTTCCTGATAGGCTCCCCCTAGAAACAAGCCCACCCAGTAGGGATTTGGTGATTGGAGATGGTGAAGCTTCAGATGGGATTTGTGCCCACCGGCATCGATAAAACGATTCAACTTGCCATCGGAATCGCAGGTGAGATCCGCAAAAGTGCCAAGGACTTGTGGGGGCTCGTGGAGACGGTGGATGGGCATTACCGGGAAGAGCTGATTAATGGCCCATGTATCTGGTGCGGAGCGGAAAACTGAAAAATTTGCATAATAGATAGCGGCCAGAGCTGCGGGAATGGATTGTAGATCAGTGGGGATGGCGCCATGGCCAAGTTGGTCAGCAATGGTGCGACAACAGGCCCAATAGAGTTGCTCTGCCTTAGCGCGATCAATAAGGGATAGATAACCCAGACGAAAGGCAGACAGCGCATCGTCTTTGAATTTTACTGCATCATGCCAGGCTTCCTGCAGGTTCCTGGGCGTGATGGTGGCCAACAACTCCCGCAGGTTACGCACCAACAGGGGCTCTCCCTCCTGCAGGGGCGGTTCCGCCCCGTTCACTTCGCCGGTGCTCAACACGTCAAACACCAGCACACTGAAATGGCTGGCAACCGCCCGCCCGCTTTCACTCACCAGGGTGGGCACGGGCACACCCTGGGGTTGACAACATTCCTGGATGGTGGCCACCACGTCGTTGGCGTAGTTCTGCAGGGAGTAGTTGGTGGATGCCGCCGTGGCCGTGCAGCTTCCGTCATAGTCCACCCCCAGGCCTCCCCCCACGTCCAGATAGCCCATGGGCGCCCCCAGGGCCGCCAACTGCACATAGAGTTGCCCCATCTCCTGGAGCGCCTCCTTGAGCACGGCAATGTCACTGATCTGGCTGCCAATGTGCATATGGAGAAGCCGCAATTCCCCCAATAGCCCCGCCGCCTCAAGGGCGTTGACGGTGGCCAGTAAGTCCGGGGCCGAGAGCCCGAACTTGGCCCCGTCCCCACTGCTGTTGCCCCAGCGCCCGCTGCCCTGCACCGAGAGCTTGGCGCGGACGCCCATGAGGGGGGCCATGCCCAGTTGGCGGCTGCACGCCACCAAGCCCTCCACCTCGTTGGGCTGCTCGATCACCACCAGCGCCCGCCGCCCCAACCGTCGGGCCAGAATGGCGGTTTCCAGGTAGCGGGTGTCTTTGTAGCCGTTGCAGACCAGCAGGGCGTCAGGATCGTCCAACAGGGCCAGGGCAACGAGGAGTTCCGCCTTGCTGCCCGCCTCCAGCCCAAAGTTCCAGCGCCGCCCCACCCGCACCACGTGCTCCAGCACATGGCGTTGCTGGTGACACTTGATGGGGAACACCCCCTGATAGCGCCCCTGGTAGCGGTACTGGGCGACGGCCTGTGCAAACGCCCCGTGGAGCTTGGCCAACCGGTCCTCCAGGATGTCGTCGAAGCGAATCAGCAGGGGCAACGACAGGTTGCGCGCTTGCAGGTCCTGCACCAGGGCCACCAGATCCAGACAGCCGCCCCGCGAACCCCGTGGCCGCACCACCACGTGCCCCTGTTCATTGATGGAAAAGTAGGGCTGTCCCCATGCGTCCAGGCCATAGAGCCGGCTGCTCCGGGCCGCACTCCAGGGGGGCTGACGGCTGAACGGCTGCCTCGGGGCGGGGTGCATCGACTCCAGGTGGGGATGGCAACAGGCTATGGGTCTGCGGATTTTGCAGAGGGCGTCAGAAATTTTCTAGCCTGGCATCACCCCCTTACAATCCCATGGGTCCACTGTCTTCTCCAGGACGTCTCAGCCTGCAACAGTTCCCCATGGCCGCAGACTCCCTGGCCATCCGTTCCCTGGATTGGAACCGTGATCGCTTTGATATCGAGTTCGGCCTGCGCAACGGCACCACCTACAACAGCTTTCTCGTCCGTGGGGAGCGCACCGCCCTGGTGGATACCAGCCATGCCAAGTTCCGTGACACTTGGATCCCCGCCCTGCAAAAGCTGATGGAGCCTCCACAAATTGACGTGCTGGTGGTCTCCCACACCGAACCGGACCATAGCGGGCTCATCGGGGACCTGCTGGAGTTGAACCCGGACCTGGAGATTGTGGCCTCCAGGGTGGCCATACAATTTCTCAAGGACCTGTTGCATCGCCCCTTCCGCAGCCGGGCCGTCAAGAGCGGCAACCGGTTGGAGTTGGGGATCAATCCGGACAGCGGCATCAACCACCAACTGGAGTTTCTCTCGGCCCCCAACCTGCACTGGCCCGATACCATCTTCACCTATGACCACGGCACCGGGGTGCTGTACACCTGCGACGCTTTTGGTCTCCACTTCTGCAGTGACGACGACCTGGACAGTGACCCCGAGGCCATTGCCCCGGACTTCCGCTTCTACTACGACTGCTTGATGGGACCCAATGCCCGCTCCGTGCTGCAGGCCATCAAACGCATGGGCGCCTTGCCGTCCGTCAAGACGATTGCCACAGGTCATGGTCCCCTGCTGCAACACCACCTGACCCGCTGGGTTGAGGATTACCGCAGTTGGAGCCAGCAGCGCAGCCGTGGCCATGCCTACGTGGCGGTTTGCGGGATCAGCCAGTACGGCTTCTGTGATCCCCTCAGCCGGGCCGTTGCCCACGGCATCGGCAAGACCTCCGCCCAGGTGCAACTCGTGGACCTGCGGGGCACCGATCCCCATGAACTCACCGCCCTGATCGGGGAGGCCCAGGCGGTGGTGCTGCCCACGCCCCCAACTACTGCCGACGGGGACCTGCAACAAAGCATCGGCACCATGCTGGCGGCCCTCCACAGCAAGCAGTTGGTGGCCGTCTACGACGCCTACGGCGGTGACGATGAACCCATCGACACCATGGCGGCCCAGTTGCGGCAGTTGGGCACACGGCCCGCCTTCGCGCCCCTGCGGATTCGCGAGACGCCGACGGAAGCCACCTACCAGCGTTGTGAAGAAGCCGGCACCGATCTGGGCCAGTTGCTGATGCGGGATCGGACCATCCAGGCCATGAAATCCCTGGATGCCTCCCTGGATAAGGCCCTGGGCCGAATCAGCGGTGGGCTCTACGTGGTGACCGCCGCCCAGGAGGGGCGCAGCAGCGCCATGGTGGCCAGTTGGGTGTCCCAGGCCAGCTTCACGCCACCGGGCATCACCATTGCGGTGGCCCGTGATCGCGCCATTGAAGCCCTGCTCCAGGTGGGGGACCGGTTTGTGCTCAACATCCTCTCCCAGGACAACCACCAACAATTGCTGCGCCACTTCCTCAAGCGTTTCCCCCCCGGCGCCGACCGCTTCGCGGGGGTACACATCCTGCCCAAGGCCGCGCTGGGGGGGCCGGTGCTGGCCGATGCCCTGGCTTTTCTGGGGTGTTGCGTGCGCCAGCGGCTGGAGGCGGGTGACCACTGGATCATCTATGGGGAGGTGGAAAGTGGTCGGGTGGCGGATCAGGACGGGCAAACCGCCGTCCACCACCGCAAGGTGGGCAATCATTACTGAACCGATTCACCACACCGTCCGGGACCGCCATGCGTCGCGTCGTTACCCTTCCCGTTGCAGATCAACTGCTCTGCCTGCGGGGCCTCAGCCCGGAGCGGCTGCGTTTTGAGGTGGAGTACGGCCTGGAGCGGGGCACCAGCACCAACAGCTTCCTCATTCCCGGCCCCGAGGCCACGTTGATCCATCCCCCTGGGGAGTCGTTCCGTGAACCCTTTCTTGAGGCGCTGGAGCAGCACTGCCCCCCGGATCACCCCATTGCCGTGGTGGTGGGCCACGTGAATCCCAACCGGGTGGGCCTGCTGCGCCGTCTGGCCATGGTTTATCCCCGCCTGCGGCTGCTGGCCTCCAGCGCTGGCGTCAAGTTGCTGCAAGAGCTCTGGAATCCCCCCTCTCCCCCAGGAGCGGCCACCCCGTCGGCAGATCCCAGCCCGCCCCCTGTGCCGCCGTTGCAGATGATCCGTGGGGAGGTGCAGACGCCTGTGGGCGAGCCGGATGACCACTGGCATCTGCGATTATGTCCAGCACCCACGCCCCGCTGGCCCGGCGGGCTGCTGGCCCATGAGGATCGGGACGGGATTCTCTTCAGCGGCAAATTTTTCGGGGCCCACGTTTGTACGGAGGAGCTGGAAGAATCCCACGGCGGGCTCCATGAAGAAGACCGTCGCTTCTACTACGACTGCCTGATGGCCCCCATGGCCCAGCAGGTGGACACCGTGGTGGATCGCCTGGAGGACCTGGCCATCCAGGCCCTGGCGCCGGGGCATGGACCCATGGTCAGCCAAAGTTGGCGCCGCCTGTTCAACGACTATCGCCGCTGGGGCGAGGGACAGCACCGCTCCCCCCTGAGTGTGGCGCTGCTGTTTGCCAGTGCCTACGGCAACACTGCCGCCATGGCCTCGGCCCTGGGGCAAGGTATCGCCAAGGCAGGGGTACGGGTGCAAAGCGTGAACTGTGAGTTCAGCGGTGCGGAAGACCTGCGCCAGGCCATTCACAGCAGTCAGGCGTTGCTGATCGGCTCCCCCACCCTGGGGGGCCATGCCCCCACACCCATCATGGCGGCATTGGGAACGGTGTTGGCGGAAGCGGAACGGAGCACACCGGTGGGGGTGTTCGGCAGCTACGGCTGGAGCGGGGAGGCCATCGACCTGCTGGAGAAAAAATTGCGGGACTGTGGATTTCCCTTTGCCTTCCCCGCCCTGCGGGTGCGCTTCTCACCCGATGCCGCCACCTTGAAGCGCTGTGAGGAAATCGGCACGGACCTGGGCCAAACCCTGCACCGGCAACAGCGACAACAGCAGCGGCGCGCTGCCGGTGGCTTCAAGGACAGCAGCAGTGCGCCGTCCCTCCAGGCTCTGGGTCGGGTGTTGGGTTCCCTCTGTGTGCTCACGGCCCGTCGTGGCCACCTGAGTGGAGCCATGGTGGCCAGTTGGGTGTCCCAGGCCAGCTTCACCCCGCCGGGCATCACGGTGGCGGTGGCCAAGGACCGGGCCGTGGAGCAGTTGCTGCACACGGGTAACCACTTCGCCCTCAACGTGCTGGCCTCAGGCCGGGAAAAGGGTCTCATGAAACACTTCCTGCAACCCTTTGCCCCCGGCGCCGACCGTTTTGCGGGCCTGGAGGTGACGGAGAGTCCCCATGGCCAGCCCCTGCTGCAGGAGGCCCTGGCCTGGCTGGAGGTGCAGGTCTGCCAACGCATGGAGTGCGGTGACCACTGGCTCGTCTACGGCCATGTGGAGCATGGGGCCCTATTGGACGAACAAGGCCGGACGGCTGTCCACCAGCGGCGTAGTGGGGCGTACTATTAATGTTGGCAACGCGCTCGGCCTGCACACAACATGAAAAAGTCTTCATCTATTGGGACAACTGCCATGCCTACCAGCCGGAGCCCATGGTGGAGATCTACACCTCTCAGTTTTGCAAGGCTCCCTATGCTAGGTAGTACGACTACATTAAGAGTGACCCAAAATGCCCAACAGCGGGCCAAACCGAGAGTTTTGGCGCCTCCGCATGTGCGGGGCGCGTTTTGAGGATGGTGGCATTCCCCTGCAGGTCTTGTCGGACCTTGGTGCGTTACGGGAAATGGTCATGGAAGTTGCCAAAGGGCGATACCTGGCGGAGAACCCGGACCGCCAAAGGGCACCTCGGGGATTTGCTGATAAGGTCGATCTCAGGCTGACCGGCATCGATAAGGGCAGCGCCGTATCAGTCATCAACTTCACGACAACGGAGACTCTATTGCCAGGTATTCCACCGCAGTATCTGGATTGTCTACTGTGGGCCAGAGACGCCATTGCCCGGAGCGTTGCATCAGCGTCGGGGAACGGCAACACTTCATCGGATCAAATCGTCCCAAAATCACTTCTGGCATATTTTAATCGGATTGGACGTAGCTTGCACGAAGGGGAATCAATTGAATTCCCCATGCCCGACGACTCGGCTCCGGCTCAACTGACATCAGAAACACGCCGATTGCTAGTCCAAAGGTCAGAAATAACTGAACTCACTCAGGAGGCAACCCTTCGTGGCACGGTTCCCGAGGTCGATCAGGAAAAGGTGACCTTTGAGCTGCAACAGATTTACGGAAAAAGGATAGTTGCATCTATACCGGAGCAATATCGGGAAGTCATCATCAAGGCATTTAACGGGTATCGGGAGAATCATAGGATATTGGTACAGGGAATTGGCCGCTACGACCATCGGGATCGTTTGTCTGGAGTGGAGACTATTGAGCAAGTTACCCCCCCTGGACCCTCTGGACGTTCCTGCACGACTGGACGAGCTTCGCCATATGGAAGACGGCTGGTTGGATGGGGGTGGCAAAGCTCCTTCTCATCAAGGTTTAGACTGGCTATCAGACAGTTTCCAACGGAACTTCCCTGACGAACTGCCGTTGCCGTATCTCTATCCTACTCCTGAAGGCGGGATTGAGGCTGAATGGTCGTTGGGCAAGCATTCTGTTATCCTCGAGTTTCACCTTGACACCCATCAGGGTGACTGGCTGCAGTTCTCCAAGAAATCTGAGGATGAAGGATATCCCCCCCACTCTCTGGATTTGGATAAAATGGAAGAATGGCATTGGCTCGCCACAGCAATCAGCGATTGCATTCAAGAGGAGTAAAAGTGAACAACCAGACACTCCTTCATCGGATTATCAAACCCGCTTGGTGGCTACAGGACGGGCATGTCTCTTCGCAGGCATTCCGCCCAGGACCATCT
Source organism: Synechococcus sp. SB0662_bin_14 (assembly GCA_009840445.1). Lineage (GTDB taxonomy): Bacteria > Cyanobacteriota > Cyanobacteriia > PCC-6307 > Cyanobiaceae > Synechococcus_B. Next base: position 6,884 of record VXNS01000069.1, on the reverse strand, counting down.
GATAACAAGCAGATGTCTGTCTATGACGGTGACCAAATTACCGCCGCCGAAGCCTGGAGACAGTATACCAACGACCCCGGCAAGCCTGATCCAAGTCGAGTACTTGCAATCACCCACGAAGAGTGTGGCCGGCAGCATTTGCCTGTCCATCCTGATCCAGGAACTTTCCCGGAACACGTCCTGGTTGATTTTCAGGAGTTTGGCGACAGGCAAATCAAAAAGAAATCGCAAAAGCTTCGTGACGCTGCCGAGGAGCGTGGTTGGCAATACCGTCCCTGACGGGGGAGGGGTCCGCAGCCATCAGCAACACACCGGCATCCTTGGGAGTCACTGGTGATCGTTGTGCTCACCCACCTTGCTGGTCTGGTGATGGGCTTTGCGCACCATCCAGTACCCTGCAGAGAGGAAGACAATGGCCGCCCCCAACGCCACGATCAGGGGTGCGGGATCCTCAATATCGGGCTTGAGGACAATCACCTTGCGGGCCAGGGCCGTCAGGGCTGTGGCCAGAACCAATTCCAACTGGATGATGTGATGCCGCAGGTAAGCGGTGATGTTTTCCAGCACCTCAATGGCAATGAGGAGGGTGAGCAGTTCACCCAGCAGGGGAACAAGCCCGTCCCCCATCAGGTTGGCGTCGGTTTGATAGACGGCCTGGGCCATGTGGGCCAGCAGATGGACCGTGGCCACGACAATGACCACCCCCAGCGCCACGGCCAGGATACGGGCCAGCACCCGCTCAAAGCGGCCCAGAAGCTCAAGGAAATGGCTGTCGTTCACGACAGACGATACAAGTCGACGCATGGGAATCACGGCGGAGAAGTAGACAAAGGCGGCGCTTTTACCGCGATTTCAGCGAGAAAGGGTTCGGCGAAATCCTTCAATTTAACCGCCCCGACGCCATTCACCTGGGCGAACTCTTCCACGGTGCGTGGGCAGTGGCGGACCATATCAATCAGTGTGCGATCCGGGAAAATAATGTAGGGTGGCACGCCACGCTGCCGGGCCAAGTGTAATCGTAACGCCTTGAGGGCGGCGAGAAGGTCGCCTTGCTGGTCGTTCAAGGGCTCGTCAGCCTGTCTGGGCCTGGTCTTGCGGGCGCTGGCGGATGCTTCGGCTTCAGGGGACCGTGGAGGCGCCACGGTGTCCTCCCGGTAGAGAAAGGTTCCCTCGCCCGCCTGCAGTCCATGGCCCTTGGGGGTGATCATCAGGCTGCCGTAGCCGGCAATATCCAGCTTGAGGAGACCGGTGGCCACCATTTGGCGAATCAGGGAGCGCCATTGATTTTTACGGCGTTCTTTCCCCACCCCAAAGCTTTTCAGTCCCTCGTGACCGGCGCGGCGCACTTTCTCCGTCGCGGCGCCGTAAAGAATATCAACCACATGGGCAGCGCCATAGCGTTGCCCCGATTGCTGGACAACCGCCAGCACCTGCCGCGCCATCTCCGTGCCATCCACACAAGACACCGGGTTCCGGCAGATGTCGCAGTTGCCGCAGGGCTCGCTCACCTCCCCGAAATACGCCAGCAGCGGAATCCGGCGGCAGGAGGGGGATTCGCAGTAGCCCAGCAGGGCATCCAGCCGCTTATGCTCCCGTCGTTTGCGCTCCGGGCTGGATGGCTCGTCTTCGATAAACTGGCGCCGGATGCGCAGATCCCCCAGCCCATAGAGCATATAGGCCTCTGCGGCTGCCCCGTCCCGCCCGGCTCGGCCAATCTCCTGGTAGTAGGCCTCCATGGTGCCGGGCAGATCCGTATGCACCACAAAGCGCACGTCGGCCTTGTCGATGCCCATGCCAAAGGCGATGGTGGCCACCATTACCACCGCTTGATCGGTGATGAAGGTGTTTTGATTGGCCTCGCGAGCCGCTTGATCCATGGCCGCGTGATAGGGGAGGGCATGGAACCCTTCCTGCTGGAGCAGGGCCGCTACCGAATCTGTTTTGTTGCGGGAGAGGCAATACACAATGCCGCTCTCGTTCTGGTGGCGGGCCAGGATCTCCAGAAGCTGCTGTTTCCAGTTCCGCTTCATCTGCACCGACAGGTGGATGTTGGGCCGGTCAAACCCCTGCACCACGTGCTCCATCCGCCCCTTCAGAAGCTGCTGGGCAATGTCGTCCCGTGTGACGGCATCCGCGGTGGCGGTCAGGGCCAGGATGGGCAGGTGGGGGAACAGATCGTGGAGGCGGCAGAGGTCAGCGTACTCCGGCCGGAAGCCATGGCCCCACTGGGAAATGCAGTGGGCCTCGTCCACCACCAGCAGCGTGAGGGGCAATTTGGCCAGGGCGGCCAACATGGGCTCGGTCATGAGCCGTTCCGGCGCCATGTAGAGCAGCCGGATCTCACCGGCCACCACGCGCCGCCACGTGGCCACGTTCTCTGCCCGGCTCCTGCCGGAATTGATGCTGTCCGCCGCTACGCCACAGAGGCGCAGGGCCGCCACCTGGTCTTGCATCAAGGCCACCAGGGGAGAGACCACCACCGTCAGCCCACCCCGCACCAGGGCCGGTACTTGAAAACAGAGGGATTTACCAGCACCTGTGGGCATCACCGCCAGCACATGGCGGTTGTCCAGGATGGCCTCAATCACCTCCGCCTGGCCGGGGCGGAAGGCCTGGTGGCCAAAAACCTCCCGAAGAACAGCCTGAGGGCGAGACGTCATAGCGGATCAAGGGCCACCAGGGGACGCAACACATCAGGAGGGTCGCTGACGGCACTGCGCAAGCGGGGGAAAATCCAATAGGACACGATGTGGAGCGTGAGGGTGTAGATGATGTTCTGCAGCAGGATCAACACCACGGCCATGGCTTGCACCTGGGGGACGGTGGGGGCTAGCGCAAGTCCCAGAACGGTCTCCAGAGGGGTCAGGAGCCAGCCCAGCATTTGAACTGCGGCATTGGTGATCACCACCCAAAGATTGTTCCCCAGCAACAGGGAGAGCACCGCCAGCCGAATCACGAAGCCGAGACTGCCCACCAGTGCCCCCACACTCCAGCTTACGCCCCATCCCAGCCCCCGGTTCCAGCACCATCCCAGCCAGATTCCCAAGGCGCCATAGGGGAACAACACCAGTGGGCCACGGATCGGCCCCATGAGTACACTCAGCAGCAAGGTGGCTACGCCGGCACCCATCAAGCCGCTACGGCGGCCATGGCGCACCTGGAGCAGGGCCAGAGGCAAAGGCAGTGCCAGGCGAAGGAGGGGACCGCCAACGGGCAGGTAGTAGAGGGCAATGAACAGCAGCCCCGTGGCCGCCGCCAGATAGGCGGTATCGGTGATGCGCCGCGCCTCGGGCCACTTGAGGGGCTGGCTCTGGAGCGGCGGGGGCGGCCAGGTCATGGGACGGGTCTGGAGGGGTGGGGTGGCCTGGGTTGTGGTGGGGAAACTCTATTCCACAGGATCACCAGACCCGGACGGCTACACCGTCAATGGTTCCCCTGTGGGGATGACGACTTGCCGCCCCGTTGGGAACGGCCCTCATTAGAAGAGGAGGGAGAAGCGCAGCCCCAGGGAGTGCTCCACCGGTGAAGCTGTGGTGCTGCTTTCTTCCCTCTCCCCCTCCAGGGAGAGTTCCCACGGTGCAGCCTGTCTCCGGCTGGGGAGTGCGTAGGGGGCCACTGCCCACAGCAGACTGTAGGTCCTGCTGTCCGGGGAGAGGGCCACCCCCATCCCTGGGGTGAGGGTGAGGTGGTCACCGAAGGCGGGGAGGCCGTAGGCCAGCGTGGCTTCCAACCGCTGCCCCCGGCTGCTGGTGTCGTCCAACACCTCCAGGACGGTGGGGTTGAGCAGTGCGTCCACGCTCCCTGCTGCCGTGGCGCCCAGGGAATGGCTCAGGGAGAGGGACGGCCCACGATTGGTTGGGATGGGGTCCCAGGCGAAGGAGAGGGCCATGCCCTGCTCCCGGAAGTCCTTGTCGGCGTGGGTGAGGAGGGTGCGCCCCCGCACCTGGGCGCTGATGCCGTGCCGTGGATCTTCCCAGGTCAGGCCGGCGCCCACCTCCATGCCGAAGCCGGTTTCCGCATCGCCACTGTCCTGGCGGACGCCGATCTCCAGGGAGGGGAGCAACGAGGCGCCGTTGGCCAGGGGGAAGGGTCGGGCAGCCTCCAGGCCAAGGCGGAAGCGGGTGACGTTGCTCTCGGAAGCCTTCAGCTCCTGCACCGCTTCCGAGGTGGTGCTCAGGGTCAACAGGTCAGTGGTGGCGGTGAGGCTCAGCCCTTCCCCACCGCCATCCAGCAGGAGGCCGTCCAGGCCCACTGCGGCCATGGCGAGGTTGGCGCCGGGCTGGTACTCCCCATCCGTCCCATCGGGTTCGAGGGAGATCTCACCCCAGCCGTAGCCGGCCACGGCCCAGCCGTCCAGCCGTGGGGTGAGGGCGTAGCGGCCATAGGGGAAGATGCCGGTCATGGCGCTGCTGATCCTGCCGTCGCCACTGGGATGGCCCGGATGGCCCTCTTCCCCTTCACGGTGATGGCCCTTCCCTGCGTAGGAGCCGTTGCCCCAGGAGTGGGAGAGGGCGGCGCCGGCCTGCCAGCGCTCAGCCCGCCACTCCGCCCCCACCAGTGCGGTGGTCACGTCCCCATCCAGGGAAACACTGTCCTCCGCTCCACTGAAAGAGGAAAGCGCCCCCTGCCCCCAGAGGGCGAACTGTGCCGGTGCCCCTTCCGGGGAGAAGCTGAAGGAGGAGCCCTCCACCACCTGCTGGGCGGTGACGCTCTCGAAGCCCAGCACCTTCGCCAACACCTGTTGATTCTCCGCCAACGGCACCGCGCTGGTGAGATCTTCTCCTGCCAGGGTGAGGTGGAGGCCGGATGCGGACGGCGGGGCGGTGAAGCGCTCCCGGACGCCCTCCACCACCTGGTGGGAGACGGTGCGCCCAAAGCGGCTGAGCCACGCGGCCGGCAGCGGGTCGTCGTTCACGATGGTGCCCACCGCAACGCCGTCCGCGATGCCCACCCCGGCGCTCGGGTCGTACAGCACCACCTCGAAGGTCTCCGGCCCCTCGTCGTGGCTGTCGTTGAAGACGTAGATCAGGAACCGCTTCTCGGTCTCGTCCGGCTGGAAGGTGAGGCGCCAGTTGTTCCCCAGATAGTCCACGTTCTCCCGCGCCGAGACCGGCGTCGAGTGGCGCATGCGGTAGCTCACCGAGACAGGCTCCTCAGATTTGGCGCTGAGCCTGACCGTGAAATACATCAGTTGGTCGCTCTCGTTGACCGTCTCGTCGCTGATCGAGAGCATCGGTCCCGCCGGCGCCGCGTCGTCGTCGGCCACCTTCACCGAGGCCACGTCCCCCGGCGATGCCGCCACCGTGTAGCCCCCGCCGTTCCCGGCGAGCCTCACCATGACCATCCCGTCCGGCTCGTCCAACCTGTCGTCCACCGTCGCCACTGTGAAGGCGGCTTCCGTCTCCCCCTTGGGGATGGTCACTGAGGCCGCGCCCTCGCTCGCCGCCGCCACGAAGTCGGAGCCGTCGGACTCCAAGACCGTGAGCTTGACGGTCAGATCCGATTTGGCTACTCGGCTGGCCGTCACCGTGAACACGGCGTCGCCACCTTTCGTGATGGAGGCGCTCTTCGCCGTGATGGAGACCGCCAGCGGCTCCAGGATGGTAAAGCTCACCGCGCCCTTGCCCTCGACCGCGCCGTGGAAGCCGGCCGCGGACAGCATGCCCAGCCCCACCGTCACCGTCTCGCCCGAACCCTCGTCCACGCCATCGGCGGTGGCCGTCAGAGTGAGCGTCGCCGAGGACGCCGACGAGCCGGTGAAGGTGAGCGCCGGCGCGCCGGGACCGGCAAGGTTGGCATAGGTCACCCCCGACGGGGCCGGGCTCTGGGGCGCCAGCATGTAGTCGCTCCCCAGCGCCGCCGCGCCGCCAAACAGGAGCGGCACCCGCAACGCCTCGCCTTTCGCTAGCGTGCGGCCCAGAGCCACCGTGAGGGTCTTGCGGCCCGTGGCCTCGGGCACGTCGCCTGCGGGCGCCGATAGCGTCACCGAAGGAACGGCGGCGTTCTCCGCCGGCTTCTCCAGGCATTCCAGCGCCGCCGCGAAGCGCCGCCAGCCGCGTTGGCGCGCCGAGGCCGCCGTCATCGGCGTGACTGTCCGCCCGTCCGCCGTCCACTCCTCCGGGGTCCGCTCCCCGAACGCCACCAGCACGCTGAACCAGTTCTCCGCATGGTGCGGCGGCTTGTGGCGGTTCCGCTCGTAGAGCCGCTTCGCCGTCGCCACCAGCTCGTCCGGGACGCACTCAGAGACCGTGGGCGAGGGGGCCGCCGTCTCGTCGTTGTCCGCCACCTCCACGGCGAGGCTGCTGGCCGTGCCCAGCGTGTAGCCGCTGCCCGCCTCCAGCGCCGCCGTCACCGTCCCGGCGAGCTCGTCCGCATCGTCGTCCACCGTCGGGACGCTCACCGTCACGCTGCCGCTCACCGGCACCGTCACCGTGCGCGAACCGAGCTCTCCCGCTGCCACATAGTCGCCCTCCTGGCTCACCGTGAGCGTCCCGGCGAGCGGCGAGGCCGGGGCCGGCACCGCCTGGAGCGTGAACTGGACCGCCTCGCCCTCCGTGCCCCCGGTCCCGGAGGAGACCTGCACCGCCGGCACCGCCTTCGAATGCTCCACGATCTCGTGGTTCAGGATGACGAAGGTGAGGCTGTCCTTGCCGTAGCTGAACATGCTGGTGTTGTAGGGCTTGGAGACCGAGATCACGATGGTCTCGCCCGAGTCCTCGTGGGCGTCGTCGATGGGCTCGACGGAGAACCACGACCGGTCGCTGCCCGCCGGCACCGCGGTGCCATAGGCCGCGCTGTTGCGCGCCGTGCAGCCGCCGGCGTCCAGCGACAGCACCCTGCCGTTGCGGGCCTTCACCCGGTAGTCCGCGCCCCAGGTCGCGGTG
>VXNS01000085.1 GCA_009840445.1 Synechococcus sp. SB0662_bin_14 | reverse complement strand
CACAAGAGACAAACCTTCAGAACCACTACCAATCCCGGCTGCGGTAACGTCGAACACGATCCAGTATCGGGTGTTCGGCGCAAGGTCGAGGCCATCGCCGGACGCCGCGAAGCTGATTGTCTGGTCGCTCCCCGTCGAGATGGAGGGAACCGTCAGGGTGCCGACCAGGGTGCCCGGACTGCTGCTGGAATCTTCATGGATGGCGACGGTGAAGGTCGAATAGGTGCCTGCCTGATCTACGGTGCCGAATTCCATATCAACGCCGGTCAGTTTGTAGCCCGTGGCGTGGCGGCCGGTGGTGAAATCCTGAGCGGCGTCGTCGTTGAGTTGAGCTTCGGTAGAAATAGTCGTCTGACCGTAGGTTGCTGACGAACGCCGTCGCGGTCTGTGCGGCGGCGTTCGGGGCGAAGGGGAGGGGGGCCACGAGCAGCAGCAGTACAGCAGCGCGGGGGGCAAGGACGGGCCGCAGATGGCGGATGGGACGGCGGACGCCCGCGGCCTTGCGGGCGTGAGGAGAACCGAGGCTGTCAGGGGAAGAAGCGGGCCGGCCCGTATCGGAGCGCCGGCCGGAGGCGGAAGGCTCAGGCGGCCAGGACGGACGGCCCAGCCGATGCAACTGCGGGGAAATGCTCATGCCCGTCCCCTGGGACGCAAGATCCCCGCTAACCCGCGATTTTAGCCACACCGTTTTGGCCTGTGTCTTGTTGATCTGCATATCATTGGGGAGTTTGGTACGCTGCATGTGCTCGTCCATTCTGTGGAATTTCATTGTGGCCAAGGGGAGTGCAGGTTTCGGTAAGCAATTTATCAAAATCCAGTTATGGAGTTCAAGAGGCCCCCTGGGCTTGTGAGCTTGGGAAGACTGACGGCGTGGATTGGGCAGTTTCCGGCCCGTGGCGGCGTCAGGTGGCGCTCGTGGGATCTTCTACCGGTGGCGGAACGCTCACCACGGGGCTTGTGTGGGGAGTAAGTCACCGCTCCGGTGTGACGGGTTGCTTGGCAGCCTGTTGCAGCAGGAGCGTTTTCACGTCTTGCCGTATCTCCTTCATATCGTCTTTCAATTCGTCGATCCGCTTGTTCACGCCATCCCGTAGATCGTCCATCCGTCGATTGACCCTGGCCTCACTGGCCTTCAGTTCATACCAGATGAGACCCAGGAAGGCGGTAAAGAAGCCTGACGGCAACCATTCCGTCAGGCCGGGGGGTAGCGTTGGCATGGCGCAGGTGGTGCGGGGTACATGTTCAGGATACCTTGACGGTCGCGGTACACGGGTGAGGCTCAAAACCTGACGCCCCCCGTTTCCACCGGCGGCAACGCTCAGGCGGGGAAACCGGGACTGTTGCCGGTTTGGGGCCTGGGGAGGCCTGGCCCCCTGCACACAGGGTTGGAACCCTCAAAACTCCAGTGCTGACGCTGCTTCATGCCTGAGGGTCAAGGAAGAAGACTCCTTCTTCCCCATGGAACGACGAAGCAGCAGCAGCGGGGCGGCGGGGGCGGTCAGGTCATGGGGATGGATCCAGCAGGGCGGATGGCGCGGGGTTGGCGGGCTGATCGGGCAGCCGCTCGATGGTTTCCACCTCGAACAGGATGCCCGCCGCCCGCAGGGCCTGGGTCACGGCTTCTGCAGGGGCAGCCGGATCCGCCGCAGGCAGGCGCAGACGCAGACGGTAGGGGGTCGGGTTCAGGGGAAGAGCCGGGTGGGTTGTCGTGGGGGGACTGCGGAGCGAAGCTTCCTGGACCGCATTCGGCGGTGGTCCGTTGGGTGGAGGAGGGGCGGAGCCAGGGGAGGGAAGGTCACCCATTGACATGGTGGCGGCGGGCGGATTTGCGGGGGACGGGTCTTCCACAGGATCACCAGACTCGGGTGGCTGCTCTATCAATTGTTCCCCTGTGGGGATATTGGATGCCGCCGCCTTGTTAGGAACAGATGTCTCCTCCACCGGGTCATCGGGCTCGGACAGGCGCTCCGTCAATTGGTCTCCCAAGGGTGTACCGGAGCAGCCGACGCACAACAACCCCAGTAGCCAGACAAGGGACCCAAGACGGGCAGGGGGCTTCCAGTTGATCATGGGGCCGACGGGTTGGCGGCACGCCGCGCCCGGGTGGCCCGGCTTGTCTGACTGGTGGCTGCCGTTCTGGCCCCTGCCGTGGTTTTCTTCATGGCTTTCTTCGTGGTTTTGGCGACCCGCTTTCTGGTGGTCTTCCCGGTTGTAGTGGTCCCGGCAGCCTTGCCCACGCCTTTGGCTTCGGCCTTGGCCGCCAGAAACCCGACGGCCTCCTCCATGGTCACGTCTTCGGCGGTTTTGCCCTCCGGCAGGGAGCAGTTGAGCTTGCCGTGCTTCACGTACTGCCCGTAGGGTCCGGAAAAGACAGCCACCAGCTCACCGTCGTCAGGGTGGGGTCCCAACTCCCGCAACGGGGCCCGTCTGCCCCGCCCCGGCTTGGGCATGGCCAGTAGCTCCAAAGCCCGCTCCAGGGTGATGGTCAGCAGTTGGTCGTCCCCCTTGATGGAGCGGTACTCCCGTTCCCCCTTCCCCTTGTGCCACACCACGTAGGGACCAAAGCGCCCCAGGCCCGCCTCCACCCGTCCCCCTTGCGGGTGGTCCCCCAGCAGGCGGGGTAGACGCAGCAGATCCAGCGCTTCCGCCATGGTGATGCTTGTGGCCTCAATGCCGGGGGGTAGGGAGGCCCGCTTGGGTTTGGGCTGGTCATCGGTGGCTTCTCCCCGCTGCACGTAGGGGCCGTATTGACCGGTGAGAAGGTAGATGGGCTCACCGGTCTCGGGGTCCGTACCCAGGGCTTCCGGGCCGGCCAGCTTGTGTTGGCAGATTTCCTGGACCCGTTCCGGGCTCAGGTCCGCGGGCGCCATGTCGGGGGGCAGGTTGGCCTTGACGTTCTGCCCTTTGTGCTCGGTCTCCAGATAGGCGCCGAACTTGCTGATGCGCACCACGCAGGGGAGTTCCTCAAGCGCCACGGTGCGGAAGGTGGTGGAGTCAATGGATTGCTCCTGGTGGGACACTTCCGCTTCCAATCCCTTCTCGCCGCAGTAGAACCGCTTCAGGTAGGGGAGCCACTGCACCTGACCCTGGGAGATTTTGTCAAGGGTTCCCTCCATACGGGCCGTGAACCCGGGATCCACCAGGTCGGGGAAGTGCTCCTCCAGCAGGGCCGTCACCGCGAAGGCCGTAAACGTGGGGATCAGGGCGTTGGCCGCCAACTGGGCATAGCCCCGATCACAGATGGTGCCGATGATGGCCGCATAGGTGCTGGGCCGGCCGATGCCTTCCGCCTCCAGCCGTTGCACCAGTGCGGCTTCGGAGAAGCGGGCCGGTGGCTGGGTTTGATGGTCCAGGGCCTCCACGGCTCGGCAGGTGGGCAGATCCCCTTCCTTCAGGGTTGGCAGTAGCACCTCTTTGGTTTCCAGGGCGGCGCCCGGATCATCGCTCCCCTCCACGTAGGCGCGGAAGAACCCGGCAAAATCAATGCGTTTGCCCGCTGCCCGGAAGCGGGCCTCCCCCACCTCCAGTTGCACCGTCAACATGGTGAGCTTGGCATCCGCCATCTGGCAGGCCACGGTGCGCATCCAGATCAGCTCGTAGAGGGACCGCTCCACGCCATTGAGGTCCGTGTCCTGGGGTGTGCGGAACTGTTCCCCCGCTGGGCGGATGGCCTCATGGGCTTCTTGAGCGTTGCGGCTCTTGGTGGTGTATTGGCGCACCTTGGGGGAAAGGTAGGCGGCGCCGAATTTCTGCTCCACACAACGGCGGGCTGCAGCAACGGCCTGGTCCGAGAGATGGACCGAGTCCGTACGCATGTAGGTGATGTAGCCCTTTTCGTAAAGACTTTGGGCCGTGCGCATGGTCTGGCGGGCCGGGAGGCGCAGCTTGCGGTTGGCCTCCTGTTGCAGGGTGCTGGTGGTAAAAGGGGCCACCGGACGGCGGGTGGCGGGCTTGGCCTGCACCTGGGCCACCCTCCAGGGCTGGCGAGCGGTCGCCTCTTTGAGGGCCTGGGCCTCCTGTTCCTCCAGAAGCCGCACCTTCAGACCCGTTTTGACGGCGCCGGTGTTCTGATCGAAGTCCGCCCCTGTGGCGACCCGTGTACCGGCCACGTGGGTGAGCCGCGCTTCAAAAGCCTGTTGTTGATGCTCCAGTTTGGCCTTCAAGTCCCAGTAGGAGCCGGAACGGAAGGCCAGGCGGGAGCGCTCCCGTTGCACCAGCAGGCGCACCGCCACGGACTGCACCCGTCCGGCGGAGAGGCCGTAGGCCACCTTTTTCCACAACAGGGGCGAGAGGGTATAGCCCACCAGGCGATCCAGCACACGGCGCGCCTCCTGGGCCTGCACCAGGTTCTGGTCCAGTTCACGGGGGTGGGCCAGGGCTCTGTCAATGGCCTCCTGGGTGATCTCGTGGAACACCAGACGCTTCACCGGAATCCTGGGCTTGAGCAACTCCAGCAGGTGCCAACTGATGGATTCCCCTTCCCGGTCTTCATCCGTGGCCAGGAGCAGACGGTCCGCGGTTGCCAGGGCAGCCTTCAACTCCTTCACCACTTTCTTTTTCTCTTTGGGCACCACGTAAAGACGCTGGAATTGATCCGCCGTATTGACCCCCAGCTTGGCCCAGGCATCCCCCTTGTGACTGGCGGGGACCTCACTGGCGTTGTTGGGCAGGTCACGCACATGGCCCATGGAGGCGGTCACCTGAAAGCCATGGGGCAGAAAGCTCCTGATGGTTTTGGCCTTGGTGGGGCTCTCAACAATGACGAGGGTCTTGGACACGGCAGGGGGCAGCAGTGGACAGTGGAGGGGGAGCGTCCTTGGATTTAGCGCAAGAATGCCGGAAATGGGAGCCCAAGAAGGGGATGTTGAGTGGATAGAGTTTGAACATCATCCATCCAGCCGTCACTCCATGCAGGGAATCGCCAGCGGCCTTGACCTTCATGCCGCCGCGGTGTTGCCGGAAGGGGCAGTGCTGTTGACCATGGTGCTGTGCCTTCTGGTGGATCTGGCCGGTGAGCGCCCTGCCGCCCGCTGGGTGCCGCCGTTGACCAGTGTGGGCCTCGTCACCGCCCTGGCCTTGTTGGCCCGTCAATGGAACGGCCTGGCGGAACCGGCGTTTCTTGGCGCCTTTATCGCCGATAACCTCTCCGTTGCCCTCCGCGCCATTGTGGTGGCCTCCACCCTGCTCTCCCTGTGGATGTCCTGGCGCTACGTGGAGCGCAGCGGCACACCACTGGGGGAATACGCCACCATCCTCATGGCCGCCACCATTGGCGCCATGCTCCTCTGTGGCGCCACGGACCTGGTGACCGTCTTCATTGCCCTGGAAACCCTCTCCATCGCCAGCTATATCCTCTCCGGCTACATGAAGCGGGATGCCCGCTCCGGCGAGGCGGCCCTCAAGTACCTGCTGGTGGGCTCGGCGGCAGCGGCGGTGTTTCTCTACGGCGCCTCCCTGCTCTATGGCCTCACCGGTGGAGACACCAGTCTGGAGGCCGTGGGGCTGGCGGTGCAATCCAGCCAGACGCCGGTGGCTGTTCTGGCGCTGATCTTTGTGCTGGCAACGGTGGGGTTCAAAATTGCGGCGGTGCCGTTCCACCAGTGGACGCCGGATGTCTACGAGGGCAGCCCCACCCCCGTGGTGGCCTTCCTCTCGGTGGGCTCCAAAACCGCCGGCTTTGCCCTGGCGCTGCGGTTGCTGGTGAGTTGCTTCAGCAGCCTGAGCGCCCAATGGGAGTTGCTGTTCACCGTGCTGGCGATCCTGAGCATGGTGCTGGGCAACGTGGTGGCCCTGGCTCAGACCTCCATGAAGCGGATGTTGGCCTATAGCTCCATTGCCCAGGCGGGTTTTGTGATGATTGGCCTGGTGTGCGGCACCGCCGAGGGCTATTCGGCGGCGGTGCTCTACCTGGCCACCTACCTGTTCATGAATCTGGGGGCCTTTGCCTGTGTGATCCTCTTCTCCCTGCGCACAGGCAGTGACCGCATCAGCGATTACGCCGGCCTGTACCAGAAGGACCCCCTCATCACCCTGGGGCTGAGTCTCTGCCTGCTGTCCCTGGGTGGGATTCCCCCCATGCTGGGGTTTTTCGGGAAGATCTATTTGTTCGTGGCGGGCTGGGGCAGTGGCCAGTACACCATGGTGATTGTGGGCCTGGTGACGTCGGTGATCTCCATCTACTACTACATCGGCGTCATCAAAAACATGGTGGTGAAGGAACCCCAGGATGCGTCCGCCGTGGTGAAGAGCTATCCGGCGATTCGCTGGAACTTGGCTGGTCTGCCGCCTCTGCGCCTGGCCCTGGTGTTCTGTGTGGCGGTGACGGCGGTGGGGGGCATTTTGTCGCGGCCCCTCTTCAGCCTGGCTGACCAGACGGTGGCCGGCACCCCCATGCTGCAACAGATCCTGGCCGTTGCTCTGCACAACACCCCCGTGACGTGAAGGATGGCGCCCAACTCCGGCCCGGTCGGATCAATCACCAGCCCTCAAGGCCAGGGTTGCCCCATCGTGGCCGAACTGAGGGACGTGAGCAAATTCTATGGGGCGGGAAACAACCGGGTGTTGGCCTTGGATCACCTCTCCCTCAAGGTGCGTCAGGGGGATTATCTGGCGGTGATGGGGGCCAGCGGTAGCGGCAAATCCACCGCCATGAACATTCTGGGCTGCCTGGACCAGCCAAGTGACGGAGAGTATTGGCTGGACCGTTGCCATACTGCGAACCTCAGCGACGACCAGTTGGCGGACCTGCGCAACCGGAAGCTGGGCTTCGTGTTCCAGCAGTTTTACCTGTTGCGGGAGTTGACCGCTCTGGAGAACGTGATGTTGCCCATGGTGTATGCCGGTGTTTCCCGCCCTCTCCAGCGCCAGCGGGCGCAAGAGGCTTTGGTGCGGGTGGGTCTGGGGGAGCGGCTCCGCAACCGCCCCAACCAGTTGAGCGGTGGGCAGCAGCAGCGGGTGGCCATTGCCAGGGCCATCATCAACCGCCCTGTCATGCTTTTGGCGGATGAACCCACCGGCGCTCTGGACTCCGTCACCAGCAACGAGGTGATGGACCTGTTTGGCGAGTTGCACCGGGAGGGGATGACCGTGATCCTGGTGACCCATGAGCATGACGTGGCCGCCAGGGCCGAGAAGATTCTCCACTTTGCGGACGGCCGCATTCAGGAGGCTTCCACCCCCGCTTCGTCCTCACCCGCTGCCGTTGCACCATGATGGGAGCGCCCCATGGCCAGCAGCCGTGCCTTCCCCTTCCCCCAGCCCCGATCCCGTGCCCTCCATCTTGCCGGGCTCTTCGGTGACGGTCCGGGATCCCTGCTCCATCTACCGGGGTTACACCGGCATTGTGCAGCGCATCAGCGATTGCCGCGCCGCGGTGCTGTTTGAAGGGGGCAACTGGGACAAGCTGGTGACCCTGGAACTCAGCCAGTTGCGGCTCCCGTAAGCTGGCCGATCCGTGGCGTTGCCCCGATCCACAACCATGCTCACGGCAGTCCACACTGGAGATGTTCGCACGGTGGCGTCTTGTCCCCTTCTGCCAGCGGTGACCAGCAGCAGGCTCAACCGGATCCCCTCGGCGGTCCATCAACTCCAGCGGCCTTGACCAATTCCGCCGAGCCTGGGGGACGCCCCCGCACCTTCATCGCGGCTCTGGCCACCCTGGCCGCCACTGCCTGCGCCGTGCTGGCGTTTGCCCTGTATCAAGCCGCCGTTGTGGACCCTTACACCCAAGCCGTGCTGGCGCTGGACGGACATCCGGGGCAGGGGGGGCGGCTGTTTCGCATCAACTGCGCCGGCTGTCACGGGCTGGCGGCCCAAGGGCTGGTGGGACCCGATCTCCATGGGGTAACGGATCGTAAAAACGATGTCCAGTTGGTGCGGCAGGTGGTGAGCGGCCAAACACCCCCCATGCCCAAGTTCGAACTGGAACCCCAGGCCATGGCCGATCTGATCAGCCATCTCCACCACCTGGAAACCCAACCCGCACCAGCGGTGTCGTGAGCGCCCCGCCTCCACTGGTGGTGGTGCTGGTGGAAACGGCAGGCCCCCTCAACCTGGGGGCGGTGGCCCGGCTCTGCGCCAACTTCGCGGTGCAGCAGTTGCGGCTGGTGGCGCCCCGGTGTGATCCCCGTGATCCCCAGGCTCTGCGCATGGCTGTCCATGCCCAGGACACCTTGCGCAACGCCCCCGTTTTCCCCACACTGGACGCGGCATTGCAGGACTGTGGCCGCGTGGCGGCCTGTTCAGCTCGCACCACCCCGGAGCCCTTGCCCACGGCCCCGCCGGAACAGGTGATGCCCTGGCTCCTCCAGCCCCACCCCCTGCCCGCTGCCCTGGTGTGTGGCCGGGAAGACCATGGTCTGCATAATGCCGAGTTGCGGCGGGCAGGACGTCTGATTCGCATTGCCACAGCCCCTGCCTACAGCTCCATGAATCTCTCCCATGCCATGGCGGTGGTGCTGGCAGCCGGTGGTGTGGCCCGTGGGATCACAGGTCCACAGCCCCGTCACGGTCCCTCTCCCTGTGGCGCGGGTCTCCTGACGGACCTGTTGCAGGATGCCGGGGCGCTGCTGCTGGAGACGGGCTTTCTCTGGCCCCATACCGCCGTGGCCCGCATGGCTAAGCTGGAGGCACTCCTGCGCCGTGCCGAGCCCAGCCAAGCGGAGCTGGCTCTTCTGCGTGGCATGGTGCGTCAACTGCGCTGGGCAGCACGCCACGGCCCCAAGACAAATCCACAGCCGGAATCCTGACCAGGACGCCAATGCCCAGATCGTCCCCACAGCGGCATGACACACGGCAACAGCAGCGGCGCTCGGCATCCTGGGTCCACACCCTGCGGCTGCTCTTGCGGCTCCTGGTGACAGGTGTCGGCGTGGCGGTCCTCACGGGAACCCTCCTGCACCGCTACCGCCCACCCACGGGCAACGCCGTCACCACCCATGACACGACAGAGCAAGACGCCAGCGCTGACCATCCCGGCTCCGAAGCCGGGATGGTGGGCTGGATCGCCGCCAGCCTGGGGGCTGGCGCCAGGCTCCATGGCCTGGAGGAGCGTTTTCAGGCGCTGGCTGCGGCTCAGACGGATCTGTTGGTGGGGGCCTATGTGGCGGTTCTGGGAGACGGCCGGCACGCCAGCTTGAATCCTGACCGCGCCACGGCCGCAGCCAGCGCCATCAAAACCCCGGTTCTCCTGCTCACCCTGCTGGCACGGGGCCAGGGGGAGCTCCGCTGGGATGAAACCCTGCAACTGCAACCTCATCTGGTGGGGGGCGGCTCCGGCTGGATGGGTGCCGAACCACCAGGTCGCCGCTTTCCCCTCTATATGGCCGCACGGGAGATGATCACCGTGAGCGACAACACCGCCACCAATCTGCTGATTGAGCGGCTCGGCGGCATGGAAGCGGTGAACCGGCGATTTCTGGCGCTGCGGCTTCAGGGAACACGGGTCAACAATTGGTTGCCGGACCTGGACGGCACCAACACCACCACCCCCAGGGACTTGGCCCTGACGTTGGCCATGGCGGAAAGCGATGCGCTGCTCAGCCAGCGGGACCGGGACCGTTTCCGGGCCATCCACGGCAGCTCCCGCCCCAACAGCCTGCTGCCTCTGGGTTTTTTACAAGGTCTTACCGGCTCGGGGGTGGCGGCCAACATAGATCTGGCATTGATCGACCGTGGGGTGCGCATCCTCAACAAAACCGGTGATATCGGCACGGCCTATGCGGATGCCGGCATGATCGAGTTGCCCGACGGTCGCCGTGCCGTAGCTGCGTTTTTGGTGGAGGGGACCGAGAGAACCCCATATAACAGCCCCCGGATGCGGAGACTGATTCAGAATATGGCGGCGGCCACGGCCACGGCGCTGGGGGAGATGCCCCCGGCAGAGCCATCGGCCCAATCCACCACCTCCTGATCCATGCGCTGGTGTCCCGTGAAGTCCTTGGCGGCCCATGGTCTTGGCAGTGCCGTGGCGCTGTTGACGGCATGGGCCGGCCCTGTTGCCATGGCGCCGGCGCAGGGACAAGTTCAGGTTCAGGAGCAGAGCACCCAGCGGCCCCAGGCCCTGCGCCCCCTCCCCGGCCAGTTGGACCAAACCCTGCTCTTCAACGACAACAACCCGGAATCCATCAAGGCCGGCGGCATCCTGCTCTCCACCTTTTCTCCGGCCGGTCGATCCCATCCCCAGGCCCATCTGGACCAGCGGTTCGTGGGCTACTTCACGGTGTTCAGCCATCACGTCTACGCCCGCCCAACCCACGGCGCCGCCACGGCCTGGCTGGCCCTGCTGGCGGGTAACGCCACAGACCAGCCCGTCACCATCACGGCGCCGCAGGCCGCCACGGCCCTGAGCCAGCCCGATGCCCCGTTCCTGCCGCTGCCCAGCCTCCTGGAAGAAAACCTGGCCGGGGCCGGGGACCACGGGAACACCGCGACCGATTCCCCCCGCGGTCCCCTGTCTGCGGTGGCGGCGGCCCGGCTGGACCAGGAGCCCCTGCGCCGCGGTCTTGGGGGGCGAGGGGCCATCTACGCCGGGCCCGGCTCCCGGGTGGCGGGCGCCCTGCTGCGGGGCAACAGCACCGCTGACTTGCCCTCAAGCTGGCAACTGCCTCCCCACAGCACCCGGGCCCTGCTGCTGTTGCCCATTCCCACCACCCACCTGGATCCCCCCGTGAACGGCCGCACCACCCAATTGCGGCTCCACAGTTCCGGCCCTGTGTCCCTGGCCATGGTGGCAGCGCTCCAGGATGAACCACCTGATCCGTCCACCCTGCCGGGGATGTTGGATGGTCCCCTCAGCCCCAAGGGGCATCGGCCCACACCCCCCGGCCATGGGGGGGGGATTGTCTATTCCCGGGTCAGCGGGGTGCAGCGGGGCGCCCGTTGGCAGGGGCGGTTGACGGATCCGGGCCGGGATATGCTCTCGGTGCGCTCGGTTCCCGTGGGCTGGCCCCTCAGCGCCCTGGTGGGGGGCGCCATGACCACGGGGCAAGTGCAGACGGCCCCCCTGGAGGCGTTTTATCCCGGCACCGCCTGGGCTGCCCACGGCAACTACGGGATTGAGTACCACCTCACCCTGCCCCTGCTGAACGACACCCCGGAACCGGTGACCCTGCAACTGGCCCTGGAAAGCCCCCAGGAGCAGGAGCCCCAAGCCGGGGTGGTGTCCCTGGTGGCGCCCTCCCCCAACACGCCGGTGCGGTTCCGTGGTCCCGTGGCGGTGCAGGGGCTGGACGGACCACCACGGGAACGGGTGTTCCATCTGGTGCAGCGGCGGGGGCAACCGGGGCCGCTGCTGGGGACCGTCACCCTGGCACCCGGTGAGAAGCGCACCGTGGTGGTGCGGCTGATCTATCCCGCCGATGCCACCCCACCCCAGGTGCTCAGTCTTCTGCCCGCCCACACCCTGGCGCCGGAGCCCCACGCCGGCGACCCGCGCCACGTGGACGTGGACGCCTTGATCGCGCCCCTGTTGGAAGGCTCTTGAGGGGGACTCGGCGAACAGGACCAGCCCTAGGTGGCCAGGTTGCGGAAGCGGGTGTACTGGGATTCAAAGAGGAGCTTGACGGTGCCCACCGGCCCGTTGCGGTGCTTGGTGACGATTACCTCGGCCAATCCCTTGTCCGGTGTTTCCGGGTTGTAGTACTCGTCCCGGTAGATCATGAGCACCAGGTCGGCGTCCTGTTCAATGGAGCCGGACTCCCGCAGGTCACTGAGCATGGGCCGCTTGTTGGTGCGGGACTCCACGCCCCGGTTCAACTGGGAGAGGGCCACCACCGGCACCTGCAGCTCCCGGGCCAACTGCTTCAGGCCACGGGTGATGACGGAAAGATCCTGGGCCCGGTTGTCCGAGTTGGATCCCTCCATCAACTGGAGGTAGTCCACCACTACCATGCCCAGTTGTCCGCGCTGCTGGGCCATCAACTGGCGGCAAAGGGAGCGCATCTCCATCACGCCGCTGTCCGGCTTGTCGTCGATAAAGACGGGAAGCTGACTCAGGCTGCTGATGCCCTGGCCCAGCAGGGGCCACTCCTCCTGGTTGAGGCGTCCCGTGCGCAGGCGGCCGCTCTCGATGCCGGTCTCCATGGACAGTAGCCGGTAGGTGAGTTGCTCCTTGCTCATCTCCAGGCTGAACATGCAGACGGGCAGTCCATGGAGGGCCGCCACGTTCTTGGCCATGGTGAGCACGATGGAGGTCTTCCCCATGGCGGGGCGGCCGGCAACGATGATCAGGTCACTGCGCTGGAGCCCCTGGGTGATGGCGTCCAGGTCGTAGAAGTTCACCGGGATGCCCGCCACGGAGTCCCCCATGGAGCGGCTCTCGATTTCGTTGAAGGTGCTGGTGAGGATTTCCACGGCGGGCACCAGCCCCCCTTGGGGGCGTTCCTTGCCGACGGCAAAGATCTTCTGCTCCGCCTCGTCCAGCAAGCCCCCCAGGGGGCGCCGCTGGTCGAATCCCAACGCCGTCACGTCGTTGCCCGCCTTGATCAACTGCCGCCGCAGGTACTTGTCCATCACAAGCTCGGCGTACTGCTCGATGGCTGCGGTGCCGATGATGCGCTCCACAAGCTGGGCCAGCCGGGTGCTGCCTCCCACCTTGTCCAGACAGCCCGCATCCGCCAGCCACGTGGCCATGGAGGTGAGGTCCGTGGGTTTGTTCTGCCCGTACAGCGCCAGGGCGGTGCGGAAGATCTCCCGATGAGCCGCCACGTAGAAGGCGTCGGGATGGAGGATGTCCGCCACCCTGGCCATGGCCTCCGGGTCCAGCAGGATGCCCCCCAGGACGGCTTCTTCAGCTTCCAGGCTCTGGGGCGGCACCTGGCTGGGGAGGGCGCTGAAGGGGTTGTCGCCGGTGGGGGCGGGGTCGCCGGAGGACCACGTCAAGGATGGATCCCTGGGCTGTTGTGGGCTGGAGGGAGCGGTCACCATGGCATTGGTGGCGGCTCAAGGCACAGAACCCTACCCCACCACGGAAAGCCTTACCTCGGCGGTGATGCCGCTCTGGAGGCGCAGCAGGGCTGTGTAGTCGCCGACGCGGTGGATTTCCGGCACCTCGATGTTGCGCCGTTCCACGTCTCTCTGGGTGGCTGCGGTAATGGCCTCCGCCACGTCCCCGTTGGTGACCGTGCCAAACAGCACGCCGTCGCTGCCCGTGTGTTTGCGAATTTTCAGGGCGCCGATGGTGGCAAGGGCCGTGCGGAACGCCAGAGCCTCCTTGCGCTCGGCCTCCTTGCGCTCGGCCTCCTTGGCGCGATGATGCTCAACCTGCTTGAGAACCGCAGCGGTGACGGGTAAGGCTTTGCCTTGGGGCACCAGAAAGTTGCGGGCAAAGCCTGGGGCCACGTCCACCACGTCGCCGCGTTTGCCCAGGGTGCTGACGTCCTCTTTAAGCACCACCTGAAACCGCTTGGCCATGGCTGGACCCCTGTTCACAAAGGGCCACCTTAACCCCTCGCGCCAGCCCCAGGGTCTGGAGAAGGCGAATGTGCTGCCAGGTGAGATCCACTTCAAACCAGCGCAGGCCCTGGCGGGCGCTGAAGGGAACGGCATGGTGGTTGTTGTGCCACCCCTCCCCGAAGGAGAGCAAGGCCACCCACCAGCAATTGCGGGACTCGTCGTCGGTGGTGAAGGAGCGGTAGCCCCAGGCGTGGGTGGCGGAGTTCACCAGCCAGGTGACGTGATACACCGCCACCAGCCGCAGGGGGATGCCCCAGAGCACCAGGGACCAGCCCCCCACCCCCAGACCTTCCCCCAACAAATAAAGGGCGGCAGCGAGGGGAAGCTGCAGGGCCAGGAACCAGCGGTCCAGGAACCGCAGCCATGGGTCGTTGTGGAGATCACGGGTGAACTGGGGCACCAGGGCCATGGCGGGCGTCGTGAACAGCATCCAGCCCATGTGGCTCCACCAGAACCCGCACAGGCTGTTGTGGTGGTCATGGCGGGTGTCGGAGAAGCGATGGTGATGGCGATGGAGGCCCACCCACGTCACGGGGCCGTGCTGACAACTGAGGGCGCCGCACAGGGCCAATAGATTCCGGAGCCAGCGGGGCACCCGGAAGGAGCGGTGGGCAAGGAGGCGGTGATAGCCCATGGTGACCCCCAGGCAGCCCGTAACCCAGTAGAGCGCCAGGAGAGTGAGAACCGCCGGCAGGCTCCAGAAGCTTGGCAGCAGGGCCATGGCGGCCAGGCTGTGGATCAGGACCATAAAGCCCACCACGTCCCAGCGCCGCTGAAGGCCTTGGGGTGGGCGTTGGGCAACCGCAGGGGACACCATGAAAACGAATCGGATTACCTAAATACTATCATACGAATTCTGATTCACAAGCCCATCTCATGTCTCCTGTGACATGAATAGGATTCTTGCTATCGGAATCAGGATTCGGATTGGCCGTGGCTCCACGAACCCGTTTGCAGCAGCAGTTGGAGTCAGGTCGTGACGCCTTTGCCCATCTTCTGCGCACATGGCACCAGCGCAACGGCTGGCCCCACACCATGGTCCCCCGCCTTGGTCAACACATGCAGTTGGGCCGGGTCCATGCGTCCCAAATCTCCATGTTGAAACACCGCAAGCTGGCCAACCCCGGCCCGGAGGTTTTCCTCGCCATTGGCAGCGTAAACCGCTGGCTCTGGCCCTGGTTACCCAACCGGCAATTGCGGGATCTTCCCCCGGCCAACTGCCCCGAGGTGGATCTGCTGCAACGTTACCCCCCTGTGGCCCTGCTGGACGGAGCAGGTCAACCCCTGGGTCCCGGACAGTTGCTGGAGATCTTTACGGGCCTTGCCACTCCTCCTCCAGCCTTTGACCTGCGCATTGGGGAGCAGGAAGCCTCTGCCCTCTGTGGCGCCCTGAGTGATTGGCTCACCGGACACCAACCCTGGCGCCAGTGTAAAGTCCAGGTTTTGGCCGCCTATCCCGTGGAGCGGCCCCAACGCCGTCAACAGTTCGAGGCTGTCCTCTCAGGACAGAAGGACTACACCGCCACCGAACTGGAGGCGGAGCTGGATGATCTGCACCGCACGGCCTGCGCCATGGCGGAGGGGCCAGCCCCGTGGGCCGAAGCGCCAGGAACCATTGACCAGTTCCTCAATCAGCTTCGCCACCAGCGTTGCGGCCTTGCCGACGCAGGAGACAACGGGTCTAGCCGTTGAGGTTGTGGCTGGCCATGCGCACCTGCTTGGCCCATCCCAGGGCACGGAGAAGGCGAATGTGCTGCCAGGTGATGTCCACTTCAAACCAGCGCAGGCCGTGGCGCGCACTCTGGGGAAAAGCATGGTGATTGTTGTGCCACCCCTCTCCGAAGGTGAACAGGGCCACCCACCAGCAGTTGAAGGACAAGTCGGCGGTCTTGAAATTGCGATAGCCGAAGGCGTGGGTGGCGGAATTCACCAGCCAAGTGACGTGGTAGACCACCATCAGCCGCAGGGGGATGCCCCAGAGCAGCAACCCCAACCCGCCACCAGGGGCGCCGGTTACCTCGCCAATGCCGTAGAGCAACGCCGCCACGGGAAGCTGGAGCAACAGAAACCAATGGTCCAGCCAGCGATAAAGGGGATCCGCAAACAAGTCCCCCGCAAAGCGCTCCAGGTGTTCGACGGCGGGGATTTTATGGAGCATCCATTCGCTGTGACTCCACCACAGACCCCGCACGGCGTCGTGGTGGTCGTTGGGCTGGTCGGAGTATTTGTGATGGTGGCGATGGAGGCCCACCCATTCAATGGGCCCCCCCTGGGCGCTGAGGCTGCCCATGATCACCAGCAGGCGCTCCAGCCAACGGGGCGCCTTGAAGCTGCGGTGGGCCACCAGCCGATGGAGACCCAGGGTGACGCCAATGACGGTCACCCAGTAAAGAACGGCCAGCACAACCACCCCCTGCCAGCTTCGGAACCGGGGCAGCAGGGCCGCTACGCCGCCCACGTGGACCGCCAGCATGAACGCAACGGTGCCGGGAGACCAGGGATGGCTTTGCCCGGTCAGGGGAACCCGTTCGGCATCGATGCGCCGTTGCAGTTCCGCTGAGGCTTTGTCAGCGGCCACACCGCTGGGGTCGCGTGTGTTCGTAGAGGGCCGGACGGGTGATGTGACCAAATTTGCTTCTCCTGCCTTGGGGTGGCATTGCAAGTCTGTTCCACCCTGATTTCAGGAAATCCTAATGGTTTCCCGTGAACAATAGGGGCAGGTTGTGCTCAATCTTTTGATGAAGGGCTTGCCGCGCTCAGCCGTTGAGCGGGATCAATTCCTGGACCAGGTGGAGGCGGCCACCGCGTCCGTAGCCCAGGGCCACTGCGCCGCCGTGACGGACCGTCTGCGCCGCCTTCTTGGGGCTTTTGCGGCTGAGCGCATTGGTCCGCACCACTTCTCCAGCGCCACGGGGGCGGCCCATGGGGATCCGGGACGGGAAGCCGTGGACCGGGTGTTTGCCCGGGCGATGCAGGCGGAGGCTGCCGCTGTGCGGCTCCAGTTTGTCAGCGGGACCCATGCCATTGCCGCAGCCCTGTTTGGCGTCTTGCGGCCGGGGGACACGCTGCTGGCCGCTGCCGGTCGCCCCTATGAAACCCTGGAGGAGGTGATTGGCCTGCGGGGGCGGGGGCAGGGATCCCTCCAGGAGTTTGGCGTCACCTACCGGGAGGTCCCCCTCACCGGTGACGGCCACGTGGACGAGGAGACCCTGGCGGAGGCCCTGGGCAGCCTCCGGCCTCGCCTCCTGTTGCTTCAGCGCAGTTGCGGCTACCACTGGCGACCCAGCCTGTCCCTGGACCGGTTGGAGCGGCTCTGTGCCCTGGCCCACAGCCGCAGTCCCCACACCGTTTGCTTTGTGGACAACTGCTACGGGGAATTCGTGAACCAGCGGGAGCCCACGGCCGTGGGGGCAGACCTGATGGCGGGCTCCCTGGTGAAAAACCCCGGTGGCACCATCGCACCTACGGGTGGCTACGTGGCGGGGCGACGGGACCTGGTGGAGCAGGCCTGTTGCCGCCTGACGGCCCCGGGATTGGGTTCGGCCGCCGGATCCGGTTTCGACTTGAATCGCCTGGTGTTGCAGGGGTTGTTTCTGGCGCCCCAGATGGTGGCCGAGGCCCTGATCGGGGCCGAACTGGTGGCCACCACCTTCCAGCAACTGGGCTACGGGGTGAATCCACGGCCGGGCAGGGAACGCAGCGACGTGATCCAGGCGGTTCGGCTGGGGTCGGCTCCACGTCTCCTGGCAGTCTGTCGGGCCTTTCAGCGCCGCTCCCCCGTGGGAGCCTACCTGGAGCCCACACCGGCGGCCATGCCGGGCTATCACCATCAACTGGTGATGGCGGGGGGCACGTTTGTGGAGGGCAGCACCAGCGAGTTCTCTGCGGATGCTCCCCTGACGTCCCCTTACGTGATCTACGTCCAGGGCGGATGTCACCGCAGCCATGTGCGCCTGGCTCTGGAGGAGGCGCTGACCGCCCTGCTCCGCTGTGGTGGAGATTGACCATGGACCCCTCCCCCCTCTCGCCCACCTGGCGCCCCGGCAGGTCAGAATGGCCATGGCCTTGCCCAGCACCGTTCCCCCATGAGCCAGCACTTCCCCCCGGAGCTTCTCTACGCCGATAGCCATGAGTACGTGCGCCGCAACGCGGACGGCACCGTCACCGTGGGCATCAGCGCCTTTGCGGTGGAGGAGTTGGGAGACATTGTCTTTGTGGAACTACCGGAGGAGGGGTCCCAACTGGAGCAGGGGAGCAGCTTCGGCACGGTGGAGTCCGTGAAAGCCGTGGAGGAGCTGGTGGCGCCCATGCCCGGCACCGTGCTGCGCCGCAACGAGGCTGTTTTGGCCAGCCCGGAGGACCTGCAGAGCGACCCCTATGGAGACGGCTGGCTGCTCCAACTCAAACCGACCCCTGGCGCCGGCACCGACGGGCTCCGTTCCGCCGCCGACTACGCCGCCAAGGTGGGGTAGGCTTGATTCACCCCAGCAGGCGCTCCAGGAGGGCAGCCACGCTGTGGGCCGAGCCGATGATGGTTTCGTAGGCCATGCGCATGGGACCGAGGACGGCCACCCAGCCTCGGGTTCCCTGAGGACCGCCGTAGGGAACCTTCACCAGCCCACAGGCGGCCAGCGTCGGGGTTTTGTGCTCCCGACCGATGCTCACGTGCTGTAACCGCGGCGCCCCCAGGACCGTGGAGCACTGCTGCGGTTGCTCCCTCAACAACTCCTCGGGCCGTTCTTCCACCAGTTGGAGCAGGTCACGCAGGTTGTGGCGGCCCTGGTGAAACTCCGGCTGGGCGATGAGCCCGCCGAGGCCCACGGCCACCATCCCGTCCACCGCCAGGGAGGACTGGCGCACGTGGTTTTCAAAGGCCAGTTGCACGGGGCGGCCCAGGCTCCGGTGCTGTGGCGGAAGGGCCTGCCAATCAATCTGCTCCCCCACCTGAAGCTGGTGGTCCAGCCAGCGCTCCAACAGGAGGACGTCCTGGGGTAGTGCGGGGGGATGGCGGATGTTGAGCGTCACCACGTTGCCGCCCCAGTCCACCATCATCAGCACCAGCCGCTCCCCACTGGACACCAGCCGCATGGTGCGCAGCCGGGGCGTTCTGGGGACGGGACGGGTCATCAAGGCCAGCAACCCGGTCAGGTCCGCCAGCCGACCGGCCAGAAAATGCAACAGGTCATCCAGGGCGGTCCACTGGAATTGCAACCTCAGGCTGTTCAACTCCTGCTGGAGCAGTTGCACCTGGGATCCGCCCTGGGGCAGGAGGGCGTCCACGTAGTGGCGATAGCCTTGCTGGCTGGGAATCCGGCCTGCGGAGGTGTGGGGTTGACGGAGCAGGCCCTGGCGCTCCAGCCACACCATGGCGTTGCGGACGGTGGCCGGGCTGGCGTTCAAGTGGAACCGCTGCACCAACATGCCGCTGCTCACGGGCTCCACCGTGTCGATGTAATGGCGCACCGTGGCCTTGAGCACCTGCTGTTGCCGTGGGCTAAGGAGCGCCAAGGGGAGGGGGATGCTGAAAGGATCGTAGAACTCTCAGGGATCAGCGAGGCGGTGTTCCGTAACGAGAGACACGGGGGACGGCCTCTGGGGGTGTCGGGGGCAGCAGGCGGCGCCCCCATGGACCACAATGGGGTCTGTTATCTGCTGTGGCGCCGTGGAGTTTCGGCCTGGTCTTGAAGATGTTCCCGTTGCCCAGTCCGCCATTTGTCACATCGACGGCAAGGAGGGCTCCCTTCTCTATCGGGGCTACGCCGTTGAGGACCTTGTGCTCCACAGCAACTTCCTGGAAACCGCCCATCTGCTCATCTGGGGCGAGCTCCCCCCACTCAAGGAGCTACAGGCCTTCCAGCACGACGTCTACACCCACCGGCGCATCAAGTTCCGCATTCGGGACGTGATGAAGTGCTTCCCGGAAAGCGGTCACCCCATGGATGCCCTCCAGGCCAGCGCGGCGGCCCTGGGGCTGTTCTACTCCCGACGGGTGCTGGACGATCCCCTCTACATTCGCCAGGCCGTGGTGCGACTGGTGGCCAAGATTCCCACCATGGTGGCTGCGTTTCAGTTGATCCGCAAGGGACTGGACCCCATCCGTCCCCGGGACGATCTCTCCTATGCCGCCAACTTCCTGTACATGCTCAGCGAGAAGGAGCCCGAGCCTCTGGCGGCCAGGGTCCTGGACGCCTGCCTCATTCTCCATGCCGAACACAGCCTCAACGCCAGCACGTTCAGCGCCCGGGTCACCGCCAGCACCCTCACGGACCCCTATGCGGTGGTGGCATCCGCGGTGGGCACCCTGGCCGGGCCGCTCCATGGCGGCGCCAACGAGGACGTGCTGGACATGCTGGACGAGATTGGCAGTCCTGACCGGGTGGAGCCCTTTCTGGATGAATGCCTGGCCCGGAAGCGGCGTATTGCCGGGTTTGGCCATCGGGTGTATCGGGTCAAGGACCCTCGCGCCAGGATCCTCCAGGAGTTGGCGGAAAAGCTTTTCGCCTGCTACGGCAGTGACGCCACCTACGACCTGGCCCACCTGCTGGAGAAGAAGGTGGAAGAGCGCCTTGCCGAGAAAGGGGTTTACGCCAACGTGGACTTCTATTCAGGTCTTGTCTACCGCAGGCTCGGCATTCCCACAGACTTGTTCACGCCCGTGTTTGCCATTGCCCGGGTGGCCGGGTGGCTGGCCCATTGGAAGGAGCAGCTCGGCGCCAACCGCATCTTTCGCCCCTCGCAAATTTACACGGGCGTAGAGCCCCGCCCCTGGCAACTGCGCCGGGAACGGGGAGTGGCGTCCGAGTAGATTGGCCGGAGCCGCAGCAGCCTCACCGATGATTTCCATGGCGCCAATCCGGCTGCCTTTCGCCGCCATGGCCAGTGGCAACCTGGATCTGGCGGGAGGATTTCAAGCCGCTCTTCAGGCATGGGGTCTGGGTCCCGGTCTGGCCCACGCCCTTTGGCTGCCCCTGCCCATGGTGCTGGTGCTGACGGCCGCCGTGATGGGGGTTCTGGCCAGTGTCTGGATGGAGCGCAAGGTTTCGGCGGCCGTGCAGCAGCGCATTGGCCCGGAATACGCGGGTCCCCTGGGCATCCTGCAACCCCTCGCCGACGGCCTCAAGCTCCTGGTGAAGGAGGACGTGATTCCCGCCCGGGCCGATAGCCTGCTCTTCACCCTGGGGCCGGTGCTGGTGCTGGTGCCGGTGATTCTCTCCTGGCTGATCGTTCCCTTTGGCCAGAACCTCCTGATCAGCAACGTGGGGGTGGGCATCTTCCTCTGGATTGCCCTGAGCAGCATCCAGCCCATCGGCCTGCTCATGTCCGGCTACTCCAGCAACAACAAATACGCCCTGCTGGGGGGGCTGCGGGCTGCGGCCCAGTCCATCAGCTACGAAGTGCCGTTGGCCCTGGCGGTGTTGGCCGTGGTCATGCTCAGCAACTCCCTCAGCACGGTGGAGATCGTCCAGCAACAGAACAGCGCCGGCCTGCTCAGTTGGAACATCTGGCGCCAGCCGGTGGGATTTCTCGTTTTCTGGATCTGTGTCATCGCTGAATGCGAGCGGGCCCCCTTCGATCTGCCGGAGGCGGAAGAGGAGCTGGTGGCGGGGTATCAAACCGAATACGCCGGCATGAAATTTGCCCTCTTCTATCTGGGCAGCTACATCAATCTGGTGCTCTCCGGCCTGTTGGTGGCGGTGCTCTACCTGGGGGGGTGGGGGTTCCCCTTGCCGGTGGAATGGCTGGCCACCCTGCTGCATCAACCCCTGGATTCCCCTCTGGTGCAGGTGGTGACGGCCTCGGTGGGCATTGTCACCACAGTGCTCAAGGGGTTTCTGCTGGTGTTTTTTGCCATCCTGCTGCGCTGGACCACCCCCCGGGTGCGCATTGACCAACTGCTGGACTTCGGTTGGAAATTCCTGTTGCCCATTGCCCTGGTGAACCTCCTGCTCACCGCCGCCCTGAAACTGGTTTTCCCTACACTGTTTGGTGGTTAATGGCACGGAGAACCCCATGTTCGGATTCCTCAAGCAGGTGGGTGACTACAGCCGTGGGGCCGCCGCTGCGGCCAAGGGCATCACCCAGGGATTAGCAGTCACCTTCGACCACATGCGTCGCCGCCCGGTGACGGTCCAGTACCCCTATGAAAAGCTGATCCCTTCCGAGCGCTACCGGGGCCGGATCCATTTCGAGTTCGACAAGTGCATCGCCTGTGAGGTGTGCGTCAGGGTCTGCCCCATCAATCTGCCGGTGGTGGACTGGGTGATGAACAAGGAGACCAAGAAGAAGCAGCTCAAGAACTACTCCATTGATTTTGGCGTTTGCATCTTCTGCGGCAACTGCGTGGAATACTGCCCCACCAACTGCCTCTCCATGACCGAGGAATACGAGTTGGCCGCCTTCGACCGCCATCAACTCAACTTCGACAACGTGGCCCTGGGCCGGCTGCCCACCAGCGTCACCATGGATCCCTCGGTGCAACCGCTGCGGGAGTTGGCCTACCTCCCCAAGGGGGTCATGGATCCCCACGACGTTCCCGACGAGGAGCGCCGCGCCGGGGCGTTGCCCCAGGAGGTGGGGGCGGAGTCCTCGGCCACACGTCAGCACCAGTGAGATGCCTGCCTTGCCATCGATCAGTGAATGGCTGCCCTCTGCCGCCGCCATTGGTTTTGGGACGTTTCTGTTCGGGGTGGTGCGGGCTGACTTGAAGGGTATGGAGATCCGGATACGGGAGGACCTGAAAGCCAGTGAGGAACGCCAGCAGGAGGCCCTCAGGGTCATGGAGACCCGGCAGCGGGAAGAGATGCGGGAAATGAGGGCCGAGTATCGGGCCAGCAACGAGGCCCTGAATGAAAAGCTGGATCGCCTGCTTGAAAGGCCTGCGGGCGGCTAAAGTCGTCTGAATCAAGCCCACGTGGCCGCCGGCCAGGGCGCGGATCAGGACTTCTTGGCGGTCAGCATACTCTCCACCAGGCGATCTACTTTTTCGCCGACGGCTTTCATGGCGGCCCGCATTTCCCGCATCTCTTCCCGCTGCCGCTGCTCACTGGCTTTCAGGTCTTCCCGTAGTTCTCGCTTGGTGGTTTTGATTTCTAGCCAGAGGACGGCCAGGGCGCCCGTAAAGACGGAGATCCCACCGGTGATCACTGCGGGGAACAACCAGGAAGGCATGAGGGAAAAGACGGGCAACCCTACCCATGATAACCGCATAGGCTCAATCTGACTCCCTCACTGCTGGTAAGACCTCATTTTCCAGGCTTGCCTTAGCTCTACGCAGGGGGATGCATCACTGCGCAAGTAGCAGTGATGCTCCAGGTTAG